>DATCWZ010000385.1:0-6619 GCA_036566065.1 Streptomyces sp.
CCCTCGCGCAGCGCGTGCGCGGCGGCGGCCGTGCGGGCTATCAGGGGAAGCAGGACGGCCAGTACGGCGGTGCCGAGACGGCCGGTGGCCAGTGCCCCGGTCGCGGCGGGCAGGAAGGCGTACGCGACGCTCGCCCAGGCCCGCAGCAGCCGCGAGGGGATCAGCGGCCGGGAGGCGAAGTACGCGGTGAGTCCGGCGAGCGGCACCGAGCAGACCAGCAGCACGGTAAGCGCGGAACCGGTGGAGCCGAGGAACAGGGCCGACAGGGCGGCGATCACGGCGAGGTAGGGCGGTGCGGTCTGGGTGCCGCCGGTGCCGACGGGATGCCAGACGTCGGCGTACCGCCCCCAGAGGTCGGAGACATCCGCGGGAGCGGGCAGCAGCGCGCCGCCCGCCAGGGCGCCGCCGCTGAGGAGGCCGCGGCAGGCGATCAGGGAGACGAGGAGCAGGAGGGCGAAGAGTACGGGGCCCGGCTTGCGGCCCATCCGCTTCAGCCGTGCGAACTGTTCGATCTCCATGAAGTCGGCGTCGTCACCGCCAGGCCCCGATTCGACGGCGCCGTGCCGCGATCCGCCGGAGTCCGCGTCGGAGCGGCTGCCGAAGTTGCCCGCGATCTGCTCGAAGGTGACACGGACGGTGGCACCGGGCGGCGGGAAGAGCGCGCGCAGTTCGGCGGGGGCGACCACGCCCTTGCCGCGACTGCGGCGCCCGGCGATGATCCTGCCTGGGCGCAGCAGAGTGCCGAGGAGTCCGGCGACCTCGTCGAGCGCCTGTCCCGGCACCTTGCCGACGAGGTAGGCGAGCGTACGGACCAGGGTGCCGAACAGCAGCCGGGGCAGGGCCCAGAGCAGGCGCTTCCCGTGGGCGTTGACGAGCATCGTGTAGGCGGCGCCCGCCTTGTCGACGCGGTGCGGGCTGGCGACGGAGCGCCCGACGCAGTCGATGGGGCGGCGTTCCCTGGCGGCCGCCTCGGCGTGCCGCAGGACGGCGTCGGGGGCGACGAGCACCCGGTAGCCCGCCCGGTGGGCGCGCCAGCACAGGTCCACGTCGTCGCGCATCAGCGGGAGTCTGCGGTCGAAGCCGCCGAGCTCCTCCCAGACGTCGCGGCGGATGAGCATCCCGGCGGAGGAGACGGAGAGCACGGTACGGACCTGGTCGTGCTGGCCCTGGTCCTGCTCCCGGCGGTCGAGGCCGGTCCAGCGGCGTCCGCTGTTGGCGATGGAGACGCCGACTTCCAGCAGTTGCTTGCGGTCGTACCAGCCGCGCAGCTTCGGCCCGACGATCACCGCGTCGCTGTCGTTGTCGACGACGCGGAGCAGGGCGGCGAGTGCGCCTGGTTCGGGGGCGCTGTCGTCGTGCAGCAGCCAGAGCCACTGGACGGGTTCGCCGTGAGGGAATTCGGGCAGCTCGTAGGCGTCGTCGCGCCAGGACCTGGTGACCGGGTCCCAGCCGCTGGGCCGCTTCAGATAGGGCAGATCGTCCGGGGTGAGGACACCGGCCGTACGGGATGCCTCGTCGACGGCCGTACCGAAGTTGGTACGGCGGGCGAGGTGCAGGACGCGTTCGTCCCCGAGTGCCTCGGTGACCAGCCGTGCGGAGTCGTCGGCGCTGCCGGTGTCGGCGGCGACGGCGTTCTGTACGGGGCGTTCCTGCCCGAGCAGCCCGGCGAGCACATCGGGCAGCCAGCGTGCGCCGTCATGGGAGACGAGCACGGCGGTGACGACGTGTCTGGGGAACTCGGGGGCGGCGGCGGCCGCGTTCGGCGCCGTCGATTGGCTGTGCACGGACATCGAGGTACGGGCCCTCCGGCCGGGTCCGGGGGCAAAACCCCCGGGGGCTGCATCGGTGGACACGCCCGCCCCGGCGGGGCGTTGGCGCATCTCGGACGGGGCCCCACACTAACGGTACGGACAACCGGGCCGACGCCGAGCCGCCCGGCGGAGGGCGGGAGAGGCCCTGGAGCAGGGGTGGCGGACGGCGCCCGCACAGGCCGATGGCCCGTGGTCCGTACCCCTGCAAGAACCGGGAGATACGGGCCACGGGCCATCGGCCGGAAAAGCGGACAGGCGGACCGCCGGACAGACAAGCAGGCAGCCGGCCGCGTTCAGATGGCGGCCTTCTTCAGGCGCCGCCGCTCCCGCTCCGAGAGACCGCCCCAGATACCGAACCGCTCGTCGTGGGCGAGGGCGTACTCGAGACATTCGGAACGGACCTCACAGGCGAGACAGACCTTCTTGGCCTCGCGGGTGGAGCCGCCCTTCTCAGGAAAGAACGACTCCGGATCGGTCTGGGCGCACAGCGCGCGCTCCTGCCAGCCGAGCTCGTCGTCGCCGTCCTCGACCAGCAGTTGCTGGAACAGCTCGGTCGTCATGTGCGCCCCTCGTCTGTCTCTTGCGTCCCCGTGATGCAGCCGTTACCGAATCGGCCGAACGACACGAGTGAAATTACAAGTGTGTAGCTCTGGGCCAGTCAAGCGAAGGTCTGCTATTGGCCTCGGTATTCACCCTGCGGAACCAAGCGTATGCGAATAGTGTTCAAATCACCAAAAACCTGACATATGTCACCGGCTCGTCGCATCCCGCACTTCTCATCGGGTGAGACGACCGGGGCCGTCCCGATGTTTCGATTCGATCACCGAAGCGACCAAGATCACAGTCGGGTCACGGGACCTCAACACGGTTTACGGGCACGGCTGATGCGCCACATTGCCGCCGCCACGGCAGAACAAACCTTTCTCCGCCCGGAGTAACCGGATGTAGTGAAACATTGCCGCCAAACCGGTCATCGAGTTGACACGGGGCGGCCCGGCCCGGTCTCCTTGGCTTCATGCCGGTGACCTCAGCGATGCACAGCACCCATGCCCGTGGGTTCCGTACCGCTGTCCAGGCGCGCTGTTGCTGTTCCTGCTGTCGTAGCTGTTGAGCCGTACCGCTCCAGCCCTGCGTTCAGCCGTCTCCGCGGCCTTTCCGGCCGTCGTGACACTCCCCCGCACGCGCACCTTCCCCTGCCGAGGAACTCCCGCACCCCATGAACAGCGACAGCGACCTCCAGATCGCCGGCGACATCCTCGCGGTCCAGCACCTGCTGCGGCCCGCGCCCGCACATCCTTCGACCGTGGCCGAGTTCGCCGGCCTGGCCCGTTCCATCGCCCGCGACCGGGCAGCGTGGGCGCCGCTCGTCCGGTACGACAGCACCACCCGCTGGTACCACCGGCTGCACACCGTCCCCCCGGCCCCGGACTCCGCGGCGGGCTCGGCGGGCGGCCCCCTCGGCTACGAGGTGTGGCTGCTGAGCTGGGTACCCGGCCAGGGCACCGGGCTCCACGACCACGGCCCCTCCTCGGGCATCCTGACCGTCCTGGACGGCGAGCTGACCGAGCACACGGAGCGCGGGACCCGGACGCTGCGTCCCGGCGCGCAGCGCGTCTTCGCGCCCGGCTATGTCCACGAGGTCGTCAACGACTCCCTCGAACCCACGGTCAGCCTGCACATCTACTTCCCGGGCCTCACCGACATGCCGATGCACACCGCCGCCCAGCGAGTGCGGCAGCCCCGCCCTTCCCTGGCGACCACCCCACAAGGATCAAGCTCCTCCTGACACACTGTCGTCCATGCGCATTGTGGTTCTGGCCGGCGGTATCGGTGGTGCTCGTTTCCTGCGTGGCCTCAAACAGGCCGCGCCCGACGCGGACATCACGGTGATCGGCAACACCGGTGACGACATCCATCTGTTCGGGCTCAAGGTCTGCCCCGACCTCGACACCGTCATGTACACCCTCGGCGGTGGCATCAACGAGGAGCAGGGCTGGGGACGCGACAACGAGAGCTTCCAGGTCAAGGAGGAGCTCGCGGCGTACGGCGTGGGCCCCGGCTGGTTCGGGCTCGGCGACCGTGACTTCGCCACCCATATCGTCCGTACGCAGATGCTCGGCGCGGGCTATCCGCTGAGCGCGGTCACCGAGGCGCTCTGCGCCCGCTGGAAGCCGGGCGTCCGCCTGCTGCCGATGTCCGACGACCGTATCGAGACCCATGTCGCGGTGGACATCGACGGCGAGAGCCGCGCCATCCACTTCCAGGAGTACTGGGTGAAGCTGCACGCCTCCGTACCCGCGCAGGCCGTCGTGCCGGTCGGGGCCGAGCAGGCCAAGCCGGCGCCCGGCGTCCTCGAAGCCATCGCCGAGGCCGACGTGATCCTCTTCCCGCCGTCCAACCCCGTCGTGTCGGTGGGCACCATCCTCGCCGTACCCGGCATCCGCGAAGCGATCGCAGACGCCGGGGTGCCGGTCGTCGGGCTCTCCCCCATCATCGGGGGCGCGCCCGTGCGCGGCATGGCGGACAAGGTGCTGGCCGCGGTGGGCGTCGAGTCGACGGCCGCAGCGGTGGCACAGCACTACGGCTCCGGGCTGCTCGACGGCTGGCTCGTCGACACCGTGGACGCGGACGCGGTCGACGAGGTGGAGGCGGCGGGCATCCGCTGCCGGGCCGTGCCGCTGCTGATGACGGACCTCGGCGCCGCCGCCGAGATGGCAGGGCAGGCGCTGACGCTGGCCGAGGAGGTACGGGCGTGAGCCGGGTTCCCGCCGTGGCCCCCTCGTACCGGGTGTGGGCGCTGCCCGGGATGCCGGAGGTGCGGGCGGGGGACGACATCGCGAAGCTGATCGCCTCCACCGAGCCCGGCCTGGTGGACGGCGATGTCGTGCTGGTCACCTCGAAGATCGTCTCCAAGGCGGAGGGCCGGATCGTCGAGGCCACCGACCGGGTAGCGGCGATCGACGCGGAGACGGTACGGGTGGTCGCCCGGCGCGGAACGCTGAGGATCGTCGAGAACCGGCAGGGCCTCGTCATGGCCGCCGCCGGAGTGGACGCCTCGAACACCCCGGCCGGAACGGTCCTGTTGCTGCCCGAGGACCCCGACGTCTCCGCCCGGACGATCCGCGACGGGCTGCGGGACACGCTCGGCGTGGAGGTCGGTGTCCTGATCACCGATACCTTCGGGCGCCCCTGGCGCAACGGCCTCACGGATGTCGCGATCGGCGCGGCCGGCGTGCGGGTCCTGGACGATCTGCGCGGCGACAGCGACGCGTATGGCAACACGCTGCACGCGACCGTGGTCGCCACCGCGGACGAACTGGCGGCGGCCGGTGACCTGGTGAAGGGCAAGGCGGCGGGCCTGCCGGTCGCGGTGGTCCGCGGGTTGGGCCACGCGGTGGACCAATCAGTCAGCGTCCCGGACGATCCCGGCGCGCGGGCGATGGTGCGGGACGCCGCGGACGACATGTTCCGGCTGGGCACGTCCGAGGCCGTACGAGAGGCGGTGACCCTGCGGCGCACGGTGCGGGAGTTCACGGACGAGCCGGTGGACCCGCAGGCCGTACGGCGTGCGGTGGCCGCCGCCGTGACGGCTCCCGCCCCGCATCACACGACGCCTTGGCGGTTCGTACTCCTGGAGTCCGAGGCGTCGCGCACGGAGCTGCTCGACGCGATGCGTGACGCGTGGATCGCGGACCTGCGGCGCGACGGCAGGAGCGAGGAGTCGGTCGCCAAGCGGGTACGGCGGGGCGATGTGCTGCGCCGGGCGCCGTATCTGGTGGTGCCGTGCCTGGTGATGGACGGCTCGCACACGTACGGGGACGAGCGCCGGGACTCCGCGGAGCGCGAGATGTTCGTCGTCGCCGCCGGGGCTGGCATCCAGAACTTCCTGGTGGCACTGGCGGGTGAGCTGCTCGGCTCGGCGTGGGTGTCCTCGACGATGTTCTGCCGCCCCGTGGTGCGGGAGGTCCTCGGACTCCCGGACGACTGGGACCCGCTGGGCGCGGTGGCCGTAGGCCATCCGGCGGTCACGCCGGGGCCGCGCGCGGGGCGGGACGCGGAGGCGTTCATCACCGTACGGTGAGCGCCGGCGCCCCGGTCTCAGAGGCGGGTCTCAGAGGCGGGCGATGTCGTTCTTGTACATGCGCGGCGCCCGGCGCGCCGGAATACGGCCCGAGAGCATGATCAGCCTCGCCGCGCGGTGCCTCTGGCCTTCGTACGGCGCAAGCAGCTCCAGCATCCGGGCGTCGTCGGCGTTCCGCTCGCCCGCGAGGGCGTAGCCGACGATGCGCGGCAGATGGAGGTCGCCGGTGGTGACCGCGTCGGCCTCGCCGTTCGAACGCTGCAGGGTCTCGGCGGAGGTCCACGGGCCGATTCCGGGGATCAGTTGCAGCCGGGCCATGGCGGCGGGCAGTTCCATGGCCGCCGCCTCCTCCATGCGCCGGGCCACCCGCACCGCGCGCAGGATCGTCGCCGAGCGTTTGCCGTCGACGCCCGCGCGGTGCCATTCCCAGGACGGGATCAGCGACCAGGTCCGGGGGTCCGGCATGACGCGGAGCCCGTACGCGGCGAACACCTCGCCCGCCGGGCCGGGGGCGGGTTCGCCGTACGTCCGCACCAGGAGACGCCAGGCCCGGTATGCCTCGTCGGAGGTGACCTTCTGCTCCAGGATCGACGGAATCAGGGATTCCAGGACCAGTCCGGTACGCAGCAGGCGCAGCCCCGGCCTGCGGTGCGCGGTCTCGGCGAGCAGGCGGTGGCGCGGGCGGAAGGCGTCCGGGTCGTCCGCCGCGCCGAGCAGGTCCGGGAGC
>DATCWZ010000355.1:0-4149 GCA_036566065.1 Streptomyces sp.
CCGCGTGGGAAGCCTCGCGGTTCCACTCCTCCCAGGCGCGTCGGGCCGGGTTCCGGGTCTCGAAGACCAGATGCCCGCCGGGCCGCAGTGCTTCGTACGTGCCCCGCAGGGTCTTCCGCCACATCTGCGGATCGGCAATGGCCTGGGCGACGTTCGCTGTCATGGTCACCAGGTCGACCCGCAGCGGCGGCAGCGCCGTCGCATCGCCGCGGATCCAGCGCACGCGCTCGCTGCCCGGTTTGCCCCGCGCCACGTCCAGGGACGCCTGAGCGGGGTCGACGCCGACCACCTCGATCCCGCGACCGGCCAGCAGGAGCGCGAATACGCCTGTCCCGCAGCCGATGTCCAGTACCCGGCGCGCTCCGAACTCGTCCGCCATGCGGACGTACGGGTCGAGATCGCTGCGGTCGGGGTCGCACGGGTCGTACAGCGCGGCGAGGCGTGGATGCCCGAAACACTCGTCAGCCATGCGACCGAACCTACCCACTCCGGGGATGCCGTGACCGAGTCGCTGATTGACTGGCCCGCATGACTGACCTCGGACATGTCGCCTGGCCGCCGCCCGCCCCGATCAGGACCGAGAGGCTCGTGCTCCGTGAGCGCGAGGCCCTCGACCGTGCGGCGCTCATCGAACTGCTGGCCTCACCTGAGGTGGGCGCCTACCTCGGCGGGCCCCGATCGCGGGACGAGATCGAGCGCGAGATGCCGGGGGCGCCAAGTGCGCGCCCCGGCCGGTTCGCCGTCGATCTCGACGGAGCGATGATCGGCGAGATCACGCTGTACAAGGACACGGGGCACCTCCCTCAGGCCGCCGGGAGGGCCGAACTCGGCTATCTGTTCCTGCCGCGGGCATGGGGATACGGGTACGCGGCCGAGGCATGCTCAGCGGCCCTGCGCTGGTTCGCCGGCGCGCTTCCCGGTGAACCGGTGGTGCTCGCCACCCAGACCGCCAACGCCCGCTCGATGCGCCTCGCGGCGAAGCTCGGGTTCATCGAGGTGGAGCGGTTCGAGGCATACGGCGCCGAGCAGTGGTTCGGCATGTGGTCCCCGTCCGCAGGTCATGCACCTGAGCCGGTGCCCGGATCGGTCAGGAATCGAGAAGCGGCTGTCATACGTCCGCACTAGCGTGAGCGTCATGGCCGTCACCGTCCGGTGAGCCCCCGACCGATGACACGGAGTGACGATGAGCAAGGTCCAGAGGGCGGGCGGGCAGCCGTCCGTGCCGCATGTTGCCGACAGTCATGGCCTGATCCGGGTGCATGGCGCGCGGGTGAACAATCTGAGGGACGTCAGCATCGAGATCCCGAAGCGCCGGCTGACCGTGTTCACCGGTGTGTCCGGCTCGGGCAAGAGCTCACTCGTGTTCGCCACGATCGCCGCGGAGTCGCAGCGGATGATCAACGAGACGTACAGCGCATTCGTACAGGGCTTCATGCCGACGCTGGCGCGGCCCGACGTCGACGTACTCGACGGGCTGACGACCGCCATCATCGTCGACCAGCAGCGCATGGGCGCCGACCCCCGCTCGACGGTCGGCACCGCGACCGATGCCAACGCGATGCTGCGCATCCTGTTCAGCCGGCTCGGGAAGCCGCACATCGGGCCGCCCGGCGCGTTCGCCTTCAATGTTCCGTCGGTACGGGCGAGCGGCGCGATCACCGTTGAGCGGGGGGCCAAGAAGCCGGTGAAGGCGACCTTCAGCCGGACCGGCGGCATGTGTACGCGTTGCGAGGGCCGCGGCACGGTCTCCGACATCGACCTGATGCAGCTCTACGACGACTCCAAGTCGATCTCCGAGGGCGCGTTCACCATCCCGGGCTGGAAGTCGGACAGCTTCTGGACCGTACGGCTGTACGCCGAGTCGGGCTTCCTCGACCCGGACAAGCCGATCCGTGATTTCACCGCGAAGGAGATGCGGGACTTCCTCCACCGGGAACCCACCAAGGTCAAGGTCGAGGGTGTGAACCTCACGTACGAGGGGCTGATCCCCAAGATCCAGAAGTCGTTCCTGTCCAAGGACAAGGAGGCGATGCAGCCGCACATCCGGGCGTTCGTGGAACGGGCGGTCACCTTCACCACCTGTCCCGAATGCGATGGCACCCGGCTCAGCGAGGGGGCCAGGTCCTCGAAGATCAAGCGGATCTCCATCGCCGACGCGTGCGCGATGGAGATCCGCGACCTGGCGGAGTGGGTCCGCGGTCTCGACGAGCCCTCGGTGGCGCCGCTGCTCGCCGCGCTGCTGCGGACCCTCGACTCGTTCGTGGAGATCGGGCTCGGCTACCTCGCGCTCGACCGGCCCGCGGGCACCCTGTCGGGCGGCGAGGCGCAACGTATCAAGATGATCCGGCACCTCGGTTCCTCGCTCACCGATGTCACGTACGTCTTCGACGAGCCGACTATCGGGCTGCACCCCCATGACATCCAGCGGATGAACAAGCTGCTGCTGCGGCTGCGGGACAAGGGCAATACGGTGCTGGTCATCGAGCACAAGCCGGAGACCATCGCGATCGCCGACCATGTCGTCGACCTGGGTCCCGGCGCCGGTACGGCAGGGGGCACCGTCTGCTTCGAGGGCAGTGTCGAGGGCCTGCGGGCCGGTACGACCGTCACCGGTCGGCACCTGGACGACCGGGCCGCGCTCAAGGATTCCGTACGCAAGCCGACCGGGGCGCTGGAGATCCGGGGCGCCACGGCGAACAACCTGCGCGACGTCGATGTCGACATCCCGCTCGGGGTGCTCTGCGTGATCACCGGCGTCGCGGGCTCCGGGAAGAGTTCGCTGGTCCACGGCTCGCTGCCGCACCGAGCGGGCGCAGCCGGTGCGGGGGTGGTGTCCATCGACCAGACCGCGATCAAGGGCTCGCGGCGGAGCAATCCGGCGACGTACACCGGGCTGCTCGACCCGATCCGCAAGGCATTCGCGAAGGCCAACGGCGTGAAGCCGGCGCTGTTCAGCGCCAACTCCGCGGGGGCCTGCCCCACCTGCAACGGCGCCGGTGTCATCTACACCGACCTTGGGATGATGGCCGGTGTGGCCACGACCTGCGAGGACTGCGAGGGCAAGCGGTACGAGGCATCGGTGCTGGACCATCACCTCGGGGGGCGCGACATCAGTGAGGTGCTCGCGATGTCGGTGGCCGAGGCGGAGGCGTTCTTCGGGGCGGGCGAGGCCCGTACGCCCGCCGCGCACACCATCCTCGGGCGGCTCGCCGATGTCGGGCTCGGCTACCTCACGCTCGGGCAGCCGCTCACCACCCTGTCCGGCGGCGAGCGGCAGCGGCTCAAGCTGGCCACGCACATGTCCGACAAGGCCGGGGTCTATGTCCTCGACGAGCCGACGACCGGTCTCCACCTCGCCGACGTCGAGCAGTTGCTCGGGCTGTTGGACCGACTCGTCGATTCCGGCAAGTCCGTCATCGTCATTGAGCACCACCAGGCGGTCATGGCGCACGCCGACTGGATCATCGACCTGGGGCCGGGCGCCGGTCATGACGGTGGCCGGATCGTGTTCGAGGGCACGCCGGGTGACCTCGTCGCCGGGCGCTCCACCCTGACCGGCGAGCACCTCGCGGCGTATGTGGGCGCCTGACGGGGGCCGAGACCGTGACGGCCGGGCTAGACCGTGGCGGCCGGGCGGTAGATGCAGACGTGTACGCCGGTGGTGCTGGTGACCGTGGAGACCAGGCGCAGAGGGTGCCGCACACCGTCGCGGGGGAAGACCGACTTCCCGCCGCCGAGGATCACCGGCATGATCATGAGCCGGAGTTCGTCGACAAGGCCCGCGCTCAGGAGACTCCGTACGAGCGTGGGGCTGCCCATGACCAGGAGGTCGGTGCCCTCGCCCGCGCGCAGTTCCCGGATGCGGTCGAGGGCCTCGTCGCCCGGGATGCGGGTGGTGTTGTTCCAGGTCAGGTCGGAGTCGCCGAGTGTGCGGGACACCACGTACTTCGGCAGCGCGTTCATCCGGTCGGCGAACGGGTCACCGGCCCGCTCGGGCCAGGCCGCGGCCATCGTCTGCCAGGTGCGCCGCCCGAACAGTAGTGCGCCCGCCCTTGCCGTCGCGTCGTCGAAGGCACCGCCCACGGTTTGCGCGTCGAAGAACGGGTGCGACCAGCCGCCGTGGGCGAAGCCGCCGTCGGTGTCCTCGTC
>DATCWZ010000241.1:0-2422 GCA_036566065.1 Streptomyces sp.
GGTGCTGCGCAGGACCGCCGACGACGACGATCCGTACGAGCGCGTGGTCGTCGCCAACGCCGATCAGCTCGCGATCGTCACCGCGCTCGCCGATCCGGAACCGCGCCCGCGCATGATCGACCGCTGCCTGGTGGGGCGTACGACGGCGGGCTCACCCCGCTCCTCGTACTGACCAAGTCCGATCTGGCCCCGCCGGACAAGCTCCTGGAGGCGTACACCCCGCTGGGCGTCCCTTATGTCGTCACCAGCCGCGAGGAGCTGGAGAACGGAGACGCGGCGGACCAGGTGCGCGCGTTGCTCAACGACCGCATCACCGCCTTCGTCGGGCACTCAGGGGTCGGCAAGACGACCCTGGTCAACACGCTGGTCCCGGAGGACAGGCGGCGTACGACCGGTGTGGTCAACGCCGTCACGGGGCGCGGCAGGCACACCACCACATCGGCGCTCGCGCTGCCGCTGCCGGACGGCCGCGGCTGGGTCGTCGACACACCGGGCGTACGTTCGTTCGGGCTGCATCACGTCGATCCGTCCCGGGTCATCCACGCGTTCCCCGACCTGTGGCCCGGCGCCGAGGACTGCCCGCGCGGCTGCACGCACGACGCGCGGCAGCCGGAATGCGCCCTGGACGCCTGGGTGGGCGAGGGCCATGCCGATCCGGCGCGGCTCGACTCGCTGCGGCGGCTGCTCTCAACCCGGGAACACCGCGAGGGCGACTGACCGCGGCGGGTGTGACGCGCCCGGGTTTGCGGGCGCGCCAGGCTGGTAACGGCCTGGCGCACGATGGAGGGTGGATCAGCGAGCGGCGTTCTGTGGCTTCGCGTCCAAGGCGGAGGAGGGCGGTGACGCGGAGCGATTGGGGTCTCCCCTGCTCGAGCGAAGCCGAGAGCTCGGGGAAAACCGACGACAACGCCGGAGGCGGAGTCGCAGGGCGTCGGGAGCCCGCCCGCTATCGTGCACCAGGTCGTTAGGGTCGGGACCGAATCGCGGGCGGCGGCGGACCGCGGCGGGGACCAGGGAGGCACAGTGCGCTTGAGAGTGGAATTCACCACCGAGCCCTTCGATCTCGACGAGGCGCCCGCCCACGCGGTGGTCGCCCGCGAGGTCATCCAGGGCGCCGGGCTCGACGCCGTCGATGTCGGCCCGTTCGGCAACACCGCGGAGGGAGGTGCCGACGAGGTGCTCACGGCCATCGGCTCCTTGCTGCGCAGGACCCTGGCCTCGGGCGCCACCCGTATCTCGCTCCAGGTCAATGTGACCGGAGAGGAGACCCCGTGACCGAATCCGTGAATCACCCCCCGGCCCACCCGCTCGTCGCCGCGGTGAAGCCGCTCGTGGACGCCATCGGCGGCGAACTGCTCGGCCCCGAGCAGGCGGGCGCCGACGACGTGGTGCTCGCCTGGGAGGGGGAGGACGTGATAGCCGTGCGGCTTCCGCAGCTCTCCGCATCGCTGGACCACATCCTCCTCGCGATGGAGAGGCAGTACGGAACGCCGCTCGCCGGCCTGGACCGCAAGACCAAACAGTCCGTCGTCCGCACCCTTGAGGCCCGCGGCGCCTTCTCCGTACGGCACGGAGTGGAGACCGTGGCAGGCGCCCTGGGGGTCAGCCGCTTCACCGTTTACAACTACCTCAACCGGGAACACGCCGCCCAGGCCCGCTGAATTTCAACAAACTGTTGACGCGATGGGGCGGAGAGCGTTAGCTGTCCGCAGCCCGAACTACGCACTGCGGATGTCAGCCACGGAGGCTCCCGTGACTTCGAGCTCGACTCCGGGCCTGGCCCGGTTCAACGCCCTGGCGGCCGGTGAGGCCGTTGACGCGCTGCGCGAGGTGTGCGCGGGCGAGGCGTGGGGGAGTGCGGTCCTCGACCGCCGGCCGTACGCCACCGTGGAAGCACTTCTGCGTACGAGCGACGCGGCCACGGCGGGGCTCACCGAGGACGGTCTGGCCGAGGCCCTGGCCGGGCATCCGCCGATCGGCCGTCCGACGCCCGGGGACCCGGTGTCCTCCCATGAGCAGCGGGGGATGGCGGACGCGTCCGATGAGCTCAGGGCCGAGATGCTCGCACTGAACCTGGCCTACCAGGAGCGGTTCGGTCATGTGTTCCTGATCTGCGCCACAGGCGCCACCGCTGAGCAGATGCGCGACGCGGTGAAGTCCCGGCTCGGGAACTCGCCCGAACAGGAGCGCGAACACGTACGCATCGAGCTGGGCAGGATCAACCGCCTGCGGCTCATCCGCCTCCTGGAAGAACTCGCAGGTGCGACGGTCGTGAGCACCGCCGCCACCGCCTCGGTGTCCACGCACGTCCTGGACACCAGCCTTGGCCGCCCGGCCGTCGCCGTCCCCGTCCAGCTCGCCGCCCGCGGCGGCGGCGACGGCGCAGACGACGACGCGGGGTACGCGGTGCTCGGCGGCTCCG
>DATCWZ010000505.1:0-2202 GCA_036566065.1 Streptomyces sp.
GGCGGCCGCCGCGCCGGGCAGTCGTACGGCGCTGTCGGCCTCCCGTACGTGCAGGGCTCCAGCGTCCGCGTCCGAGTAGCAGGCGACCGTGGAGATGCCCAGCTCACGACACGTACGGAAGATCCGGCAGGCGATCTCGCCCCGGTTCGCGACGAGAAGCGAATGAATCATGGCTGGCCCCTACATCCGGAAGACGCCGAAGCCGCCGCGGGCGCCCTCGACCGGTGCGGTGTGGATCGCGGACAGGCACATCCCGAGGACGGTCCTGGTGTCGCGCGGGTCGATGACCCCGTCGTCGTACAGCCGCCCCGACAGGAACATCGGCAGGGACTCCGACTCGATCTGCTGCTCCACCATGGCGCGCAGCGCGGCGTCCGCCTCGTCGTCGTACGGGCGGCCCTTCGCGGCGGCCGAGGCGCGGGCGACGATCGACAGGACCCCGGCGAGCTGCTGCGGGCCCATGACGGCGGACTTGCTGCTCGGCCAGGCGAACAGGAAGCGCGGGTCGTACGCCCGTCCGCACATGCCGTAGTGCCCTGCGCCGTACGAGGCGCCCATCAGCACCGACAGATGGGGGACCCGGGAGTTGGACACCGCGTTGATCATCATGGCGCCGTGCTTGATGATGCCGCCCTGCTCGTATTTCCTGCCGACCATGTAGCCGGTGGTGTTGTGCAGGAAGAGAAGGGGGATGTCGCGCTGGTTGGCGAGCTGGATGAACTGGGCGGCCTTCTGCGACTCCTCGCTGAACAGCACACCCTGCGCGTTGGCGAGGATGCCGACGGGATAGCCGTGCAGAAGCGCCCAGCCGGTGACCAGGCTGGTCCCGTACAGCGGTTTGAACGCGTCGAAGTCCGAGCCGTCGACCAGCCGGGCGATGACCTCGCGCGGATCGAAGGGGACCTTGAGATCGCCCGGCACGATGCCGATCAGCTCGTCCTCGTCGTACTTCGGCGGCTGCGCGGGAGGCGGATCGGCGTGCGCCTTGCGCCAGTTGAGCCGGGCGACGATGCGCCGGGCCTGGCGTATCGCGTCCTGCTCGTCGACGGCGAAGTAATCGGCGAGTCCCGACGTACGGGCGTGCATCTCGGCCCCGCCGAGCGATTCGTCGTCGCTCTCCTCGCCGGTCGCCATCCTGACCAGCGGCGGGCCGCCGAGGAAGACCTTCGACCGCTCCTTGATCATCACGGTGTGGTCGGACATCCCGGGGACGTACGCGCCTCCGGCGGTGGAGTTGCCGAAGACGACCGCGACGGTCGGGATGCCCGCGGCGGACAGCCGGGTCAGGTCGCGGAACAGCGCGCCGCCCGGTATGAAGATCTCCTTCTGCGAGGGCAGATCGGCGCCGCCCGACTCGACCAGGCTCAGACAGGGCAGCCGGTTGGCG
Organism: Streptomyces sp.; assembly: GCA_036566065.1. Lineage (GTDB taxonomy): Bacteria > Actinomycetota > Actinomycetes > Streptomycetales > Streptomycetaceae > Streptomyces. The sequence goes on from DATCWZ010000505.1 coordinate 1,388, forward strand.
AACGCGATCTCGTTGGCGCGCAGGGCCTTCCTCAGCGTCCAGGGGTTGGAGGCGCCGCCCCGTACAGTCGGGTCATTGGCGGTGATCAGGCACTCGACACCCTCCACCACCCCGATGCCGGTGACGAGCGAGGCGCCGACCGCGAAGTCGCTGCCCCAGGCGGCGAGGGGCGACAGTTCGAGGAACGGGGTGTCCGGGTCGACCAGCAGTTCGATCCGCTCCCGGGGCAGCAGCTTGCCGCGCGCCCGGTGCCGGGCGACGTACTTCTCGCCGCCGCCCGCGAGGGCCTTGGCGTGCTCGGCGTCCAGCGCGGCGAGCTTGTCGAGCATCGCGGCCCGGTTCGCGGCGTAGTCGGCGCCGGTGGTGTCGAGCGCGGTGGGCAGGACGGTCATGCGTCCACCTCCGGTTCGGGTGTGGGGTGCAGCAGGGCTTCGGGGACGGGCAGGCACCGGGAGCGCAGCCACTCCCCCACGGCCTTGGCCTGTGGATCGAAGCGGGCCTGCGCGGCGACGCCCTCGCCGAGGAGTCCGTGGACGACGAAGTTGAGCGCCCGCAGATTGGGCAGGACATGGCGTACGACGGTGAGCGCGGCGGTCTCCGGGAGCAGCTCCTGGAACCGGGCGACGGTCAGCGTGTGCGCCAGCCACCGCCAGGCGTCGTCGTCCCGCACCCACACGCCCACATTGGCGTCGCCGCCCTTGTCCCCGCTGCGGGCCCCCGCGATCCGGCCGAGGGGGACGGTCCTGGTGGGGCCGGGGGCGGGGTGCGCCGGCAGGGCGGGCTCGGCGACGGCCGCGAGTTCCCGGTACGTCCCG
>DATCWZ010000233.1:0-3025 GCA_036566065.1 Streptomyces sp.
TGTGCTGCACGCGCTCTCCGATCCCATTCGACTGCGCATCGTGCGACAGCTGGCCTGTGAACCCGAGGAACTGGCCTGCTCCCGCTTCGATCTCCCGGTCTCCAAGTCGACCACCACCCACCACTTCAGGGTGCTGCGCGAGAGCGGGGTCATCCACCAGATCTACCGGGGTACGGCCAAGATGAGCAGCGTGCGCAGGGACGACCTGGACGCGGTCTTCCCCGGCTTGCTCGACAGCGTCCTGGCGGCGGCGGACCACCAGGCGAAACGGCTCGGCCAGGACTGACCGGCCGGCGGTCGAGCCCTCAACGCCCCTCGCCGTGCGCCGCGTCCAGCAGCCCCGCCCAGTCGGGGATCTTGACCTGCCCGCGTCCCAGCGACTGCCCCAGCGCGCGCTCGGCGCGCTCGATGGAGAGCCAGCCGTCCCACTCGACCGGCCGCAGCCCCAGGGCGCGCAGCGCGGCCAGCGGATCGTCCGTCGCCTGCCGCTGTACGAGCAGGGGCGCGTCCTCGATCAGCGAGGCCGCCGTCTCCTTGGCGCACGACCGGTTCGAGCCGATCACCCCGGTCGGCCCCCGCTTGATCCACCCCGCGACGTACTCGCCTGGCGACGCCACCCCGTCCCGCAGCACCCGCCCGGCCAGATGCGGCACGGTGCCATGCGCCCGGTCGAACGGCAGGCCGGGCAGCGGGAGACCTCGGTATCCCACGGCCCGCAGGACGAGCTGCGCGTCGATGTCCTCGAAGGTGCCCGTGTCCCGCACGCCGCCGCTGCCGTCCGGAGCCGTACGGGCGAACCGCACCCCGGCCACGCGCCCGCCGCGCTCCAGCAGCTCGACGGGGCGCAGGAAGAACCGCAGCCGGATGCGGCGTTCGCGCTCGGACTCCGGGGGCGCCCCGTTCGCGGACCACTGCCGCAGCACCTCCAGATTGCGCCGCACCACGGCGGGCAGCGGAGGTGACCCCGGCGGCTGTCCGGCGGGTGCCGCGTACGCCGGGTCGCGGGCCAGCTCCGCACTGTCCACGACCATCCGCGCCCGGGGCAGCGCACCCAGCTCGCGCAGTTCCTTGGTGGTGAACCTGGCCTGGGAGGGGCCGCGCCTGCCCGCGATATGCACCTCGCGCACCCGGCTGGCGACCAGCGCGTCCAGCGCGGCGGGCGGCACATCGGTGGAGCGCAGGTCCTCCGCGTCGCGCGCCAGGATCCGGGCCACGTCGACCGCGACATTGCCCACACCGATCACCACCGCCGAGCGCGCCCCGAGAGCGAAGCCGCCCGCCGCCGTGTCCGGATGCGCGCTGTACCAGGAGACGAACTCGGTGGCCGAGTAACTGCCGGGCAGCTCCTCGCCCGGGATGGCCAGCGGGCGGTCCGTCGCCGCCCCCACGCAGTACACCACCGCGTGGTAGAGCTCCCTCAGTCGCTGCGGTGACAGCCCGCCGGGGCCGCCCACCTCGACATGCCCGACAAACGTGATCCGGTCGTCCTCAAGCACCGTACGCAGACTGTTCTGCAGCGACTTGATCTTCTCGTGGTCGGGCGCCACGCCGTAGCGCACGAGACCGTACGGAGTGGGCAGCCGGTCCAGCACATGCACCCGGACATCGGGCACCTGCGACTGCTGGAGCAGGGCCTGGGCGGTGTAGACCCCACTGGGGCCGGAGCCGATGACGGCGATACGGAGCACGGCGCACCTCTTCCCGCGGGATGCCTCCAGCATGGCACCGGCGCGGCGAACGGGGGGAGGGGCGCGCGGGTCACGCCTCCGGGACCAGCCCCAGGGCCCGCAGCCCGTCCGGGCGGTCGGCGACCGGCAGATGGTCCACGAACCGCACCGCACACCCCAGCGCCGCCGCCCCCGCGTCCGCGTGGCGGTCGTCACCGACCATCACCACATCGGCGGGATCGCGGTCCAGTTGTGTACAGGCGATGCGGAAAAGCCGGGGGTCCGGCTTCGTGACGCCGTGCTCGTACGACAGCACATACGCGTCGACCAGCTCGTCCAGACCATGCGCGCGGAACACGGGACGCAGATCCCAGCCGATATTGCTGACCACGCCGACCGCCACTGCATTGCGGCGCAGACCCTGCAGCACCTGCGCCGCGTCGGGGTACGGGGACCACGCGACCGGTGCCATATGGCGTTCGTACAGCACGTCGTACAGGCGCGGATCGGGCAGGACGACCTGGCGGGCGAGCCCCGTGTACGCAGCCCGGTGCAGCTCCGCGCTCCTGTCGCGACCGGCCCAGGCGGCGGCCACCCGGGGAGGCACCCGCTGAGGATGCGGCCCGCCGGGCAGGGCTCCCGCAGCCGTCAGTTGCCGTGCGTACCGCTCGAAATCCACCGGGTCCACGGTCACCGACAGCTCGTCGAGCGCGCCGCGCAGCCAGGACCTGACCGGCTCGATACGGAAGAGGGTCCCGGAGAAGTCGAACAGAACGCCTTTGAAAGTCATGCTCCCGATCATGGTGGGGTCACGAGCGGCGCGACAAGACGGCGTATCCGGCCGCCGAGAACGCCACCGCGGTGACGCCCAGCAGCAGGGCGCCCAGCACATCGCTCAGCCAGTGCACTCCCAGATACAGCCGGGTGAAGCCCACACCGATCACCGAGATCACCGCCGCCGTCTCCACCGCCCGCAGGAGCGCGGGCCGCGCGCCGTACATGTGCAGCAGCCACACCAGCAGCCCGCAGGTCACCATCGCCGTGAGCACATGACCCGAGGGGAAGGACGCGTAGTGCGCCGAGTCCACCGGATCGGTCCACCGGGGCCGCTCCCGGCCGACCGCGGCCTTCATCCCCTGCTGTACGAGGGAGGTGAGCGCACTCGTCGCGGCGACCCAGACGGCGAGCAGCCGCGCGCCGTGCCACCACAGGACGATGAAGGCCACCGCGATCAGCGCACGCATTGTCCAGGGGTCCCACACCCAGTCGGTCAGCACCCGGTTCACCCGGACCGCGCCGGGTTCGGCCACCGCCCGCCCGTGCAGGGCATCGGCGACCGAGTGGTCCAGTGATATCAG
>DATCWZ010000221.1:0-3346 GCA_036566065.1 Streptomyces sp.
CCGGCCCCGCGCGGCCCGCGCCTCCGGCGCAGCGCCAGCACCCCGCGTCCACTCCTCCCGCCACTTCCGGCCAGGGCTCCAAAGCCCGTCCGGAGCGCACTGCCCGGCCGGAACGCCCCGCCCGTCCGGCGAATCCTGCCCGTGGGCAACGCCGTTCCGCCGCGCAGTTCCAGCTCATCCCCGCCCCTGCCGGTGGTGCGATCGACGCGGCCGACGAGGCGGTCGATCTGCTGCTCGACTCGGGACGGGCACCCGGTGACATCCTGGTGCTCACGACCGGCGACGAGCACCCGTGGGCCGCGCACGAACGCTCCTTCGGAGAGGCGGCCTACTGGGCCCAGCACGATGCGGGCGACGACGTCTTCTTCGCCCGTACGGCGGTCATCGACCGCGTGAAGTCCCGCCCGGTCATCGTCGTCGCGGTCAACGGCGGCACCGATGCCGCCACCGCCCGCGCGCTGCCCGCGGCGCGGGAGCGCGCCGATGCCCTGCTGATCGTGTGCGGGGACCCGCAGAAGATCAACTCGGTGCTGGGTACGAGCGTCTGAACCGGCCACCCGGATTCCGGCCGTCCCCGTGGCGGCCGGAACCCGTTGCCGTACGCGGACGCGCGGTATGCCGCTTCAGCGTGCGGCCGTCCGCCGCCGGATATCGGCCGCCCCGCCGCCGGTGCGCAACCGGGCCGGATCGGGGCCGTACGCGATGTCGGACAGGGCGGACGGCCGGGACATCGAGGTGGGCCGGCGCCCGCCCCTGCCCTCGCCCAGCACCTGCCAGCCTCCCCTGGTCAGGGTGATGTAGGCGCCGCAGCGCAGGCCGTGCAGCGTGCACGCGTCCCGCAGGCCCCACATCCACGCCCCGTCCTCCTCCGTCCACCGCTCGTCGCCCTCGCGGCAGTAGAGCAGCACCGCCGTACGTACGGGGGTGCGGCGGCGCAGGTCGTGCGGGATCACCCGGCGCAGATGGGCCAGCAGCGCGTTGCGGAACTCCCACCCGTCCGCGGCCACGGAGGTCCGCCGCGCGAACGACGCGCTCGCCGCGAGCCGTTCCTCATGGTCGAGTACGGCGACGACAGCCGTCGCCGGGACCGGCCGGTGCCGGGCATGCAGTCCGCTGACGACCTCGCGGGGACTGCGCAGCAGCGGTATGCCCGCCGCCGCCCACTCGGCCGGTTCGAGCGTCCTGGCAAGGCGGTTGGCGGAGTCCGCGGAGATGGATGACGACAGCGGTGACGGGACTGCGGACGGAGCGAATCCGAAGGTCACGGTCCTCCCTTCGCTACGCGCCCGGAGTGCGGGCAGGATCGAATGAGGGTCCAATTCTTCCCGCCGTTCCGGCGGGCGGCAACGAGTGATCGGCTCGGCTGACGGCTATCGGCGTGTATAGCTCTGATATTCCTGCCCACCCGGCACCCGATTGACGCCATCCGTCCCATCCGAACGGCGAGGACCAGCGGAAACACGCCCGTACCGGGCCGCCGCGGCGGGCCGGAATGTCCCGGTCGCGGCCGGTGAAGTCGTCGATTGTCCGAGCCATCGGGTTGCATGGGGGCATGGACACCCTGGATCTCCGTACCGAAGCCGACACCGTACTCGCCGAACTGGTCGGTGATCCCGGGGGTTCGGCGCGGCTGCGGGAGGACCAGTGGCAGGCGGTGGCGGCCCTGGTGGAGGAGCGCCGGCGTGCCCTGGTGGTGCAGCGCACCGGCTGGGGGAAGTCGGCGGTGTACTTCGTGGCCACCGCTCTGCTGCGCCGCCGCGGCTCCGGTCCGACGGTGATCATCTCGCCGCTGCTGGCGCTGATGCGTAACCAGGTCGATTCGGCAGCGCGGGCCGGTATCCGGGCGCGCACCATCAACTCCGCCAACCCGGAGGACTGGGAGATGGTCTACGGGGAGGTCGAGCGGGGCGAGACGGATGTTCTCCTGGTGAGCCCGGAGCGCCTCAATTCGGTGGACTTCCGTGAGCAGGTGCTGCCGAAGCTCGCGGCCACGACCGGGCTGCTCGTGGTCGACGAGGCCCACTGCATCTCCGACTGGGGGCACGATTTCCGCCCCGACTACCGGCGGTTGCGGGCGATGCTCGCCGGACTCCCGGCCGGTGTGCCGGTGCTCGCCACCACGGCGACCGCCAACGCGCGCGTCACGGCGGACGTGGCGGACCAGTTGGGCACCGGCGCGGGGGAGGCCCTGGTGCTCCGCGGCCCGCTCGACAGGGAGAGCCTGCGGCTGGGAGTGGTCCGGCTGCCGGATGCAGCGCACCGTCTCGCCTGGCTGGCCGAGCATCTGGAGGACCTGGCGGGCTCGGGGATCATCTACACCCTGACTGTCGCCGCCGCCGAGGAGGCCACCGCCTTTCTGCGGCAGCGCGGCTTCCGCGTGGCCTCGTACACCGGCAGGACGGAGAACGCCGACCGCCTGCAGGCCGAGGACGACCTGCGGGAGAACCGGGTGAAGGCGCTGGTGGCTACATCGGCGCTGGGGATGGGCTATGACAAGCCGGACCTGGGATTCGTGGTGCACCTGGGGTCGCCGTCCTCGCCGATCGCCTACTACCAGCAGGTGGGGCGTGCGGGCCGCGGGGTGGCCCATGCCGATGTGCTGCTGCTGCCGGGCAGGGAGGACGAGGCCATCTGGCGCTACTTCGCCGATACGGGCTTCCCGCCCGAGACGCAGGTCCGGCAGACCCTCGCGGCCCTCTCCGGTGCGGGGCGGCCGATGTCCGTACCGGCGCTGGAGGCGACGGTGGATCTCCGGCGCACCCGTCTGGAGTCGATGCTGAAGGTGCTGGACGTCGACGGCGCCGTGAAGCGGGTGAAGGGCGGCTGGACTGCCACCGGCGCGGAATGGGTGTACGACGCCGAGCGCTACGCCTGGGTAGCCCGGCAGCGGGCCGCCGAGCAGCAGGCCATGCGCGATTACGTGAGTACCTCGGGCTGCCGTATGGAGTTTCTGCGACGGCAGCTCGACGACGAAGGGGCCGTCCCGTGCGGCCGCTGCGACAACTGCGCGGGCGCCTGGGCCGATCCCGAGGTCTCGGCGGAGGCATTGACGGGAGCGGCGAAGGAACTCGACCGCCCCGGCGTGGAGGTCGAGCCGCGCCGGATGTGGCCGACGGGGCTGCCCGCGCTGGGCATCGACCTCAAAGGGCGCATTCCGGCAGGGGAACAGTGCTCCGCCGGGCGTGCTTTGGGGCGGCTCTCGGACATCGGCTGGGGCAACCGGCTGCGCCCCCTGCTGGCCGAGAACACGCCGGACGGGCCGGTCCCCGACGACGTCCTGCGCGCCGCGGTGGCCGTCCTCGCCGACTGGGCCCGCTCGCCGGGCGGCTGGGCACCGGGCGTCCCG
>DATCWZ010000181.1:0-2886 GCA_036566065.1 Streptomyces sp.
GTGCGCAGCCCCTCGGGGGTGCGGGTGCCCAGGACCCTGACCCGCTCGCGGAGCCGCCCCACCAGTTCCTGGGTGGGGGCGACGCCGACGTCGGCGGTGAGGAGGGTGTCCTCGATCTCCTCCCAGGTGTCTTCGTCAAGATTGTCGCGGGACAGGAGCGTGAGCAGCCCCTTGCCCAGGGTGCTCTGTGAACGGGCGAGCCGGGCGCGCAGCCGCACCAGACGGCCGGCGGTGGGCTCGGGAACCTCGAGCGCGGGCACCGGCTCGATGACCACCGGGACCTCGGGGGCCTCGGTTCCGGGAAGACCGACCTCCTCGATGGTGCGCCGCGCTTCGTCGCGCGGCGCCTCGGCTTCCTCACCGACATGGGGTTCGGCGGGAGGAGTGATGGTCGGCGTGCTCGACGGTGCCGAGGGCGGCAGTCGCTTCTTCTTGCGGCTGCTGACCACGAGCCCGCTGATCAGGCCGACCGCGACCAGGGCGATGACTACAGCAAGGATGACGATTTCCATAACGGACCCAGTATCGGCCACGAAGGACGGCGAACCACAGACGCCGCGACCCCGTAACGGTGCGCGCATCATCCGTCACAGCACTCTGGGCGAACGGACTGTCCGCGGCCGGAGACGGAACCGCTTCCGTCGCGGGCGCCGTAACGCTGCCCGTGGAGACCCGTTCCCTTCGCCATGGCAGGAGCGGCGCGCTCGCCATGCACAGCAGACCGGCGACGAGCAGGGCGTGGCGCACCCCCACCGCGGCGGCGATCAGGCCACCGGTGATCACGAAAACGGCCTGGCATGTCCTCGCGCCGACCGACCAGGAGGTACCGACGCGGGACATGAAGGCGTCCGGTGTGGCCGCCATCCGGTACGTGGTGAACGACGGGTTGAAGACTCCCGCGGAGAGGAGCAGGCCGAAGTCGGCGGCCACGATGACGAACACGCCGAGGGCACCGGCGGGCGTCAATGGCAGCAGGACCGTCCACACCGTACGGGCGACGCCGGACATCAGCAGAACGCGGCGCTGCCCGAATCGCCGGGTGAGCGGCGGAGCCAGGCGTGAGCCCAGTACGCCGCCCAGGCACGGCAGCCCCAGCGCGAGTCCGTACTGCCATGGCGCCAGGCCGAGGTCGTCCAGCATGAGGACGGCCATCAGCGGCGATGCCAGCATGACCGATCCGCCGAACAGCAGCGCGTTGAAGAACAGGGGCCGCAGCCCCGGGTGCCGCAGGAGGTACTGCCAGCCGGCGGCGATGTCGCGGCCCAGGTGAGCGGCGGCGGCGCGGGCCGGAGGCGCGGTTTCAGGGCGGCGGATGCGACGGATGCCCAGGGCCGATCCGAGGAAGGACACGGCGTCGACCGCGACGGTCGCGGCCGGGCCCAGCAGCCCGATCAGGAGCCCGCCGACGGGCGGGCCCGCGCTGACGCTGATCCAGTTGGTCGTCTCGAACAAGCTGTTCGCCCGAAGGCGGTGCTCGGGCAGGACGAGTGCCTTGAGGTGCGCCCCGCTCGCCGCGTCGAAGGCGACGGAGGCCGCCGTCTGGAGCACTCCTACAGCGCAGAGGTGAGTGAAGGTCAGCCGGCCGAAGGCCATGACGGCCGGAACACTCGCCAGCGCCACGCAACGGACCAGGTCGGCGGTGATCATGACCGGCCGCTTGTACCGGTGCTCGATCCGCACACCGAGCGGCAGAGCGATCACTCCACTGGCCATCGCGGACAACGCGGCGAGCAGAGAGACCTGGAACGCCGAGGCGTCCAGAACCAGAAGGGCCACCAGTGGCAGCGCCCCCATGCCGACGGCGCTGCCCGCCGCGCTGACCGCGTAAGCGCCCCACAACCGCCGGAAGTCCCGCCCGAGCGTGCCCCGCAGTACCAACCCGAACCTCCCCCGGTGAAGGCGGTCAGCCTAGCGACTCGGGGGGCCGACGGCTCTCAGTGCAGCCGCTGGCTGATGACCTTGGAGACCCCGTCGCCCTGCATCGAGACGCCGTACAGCGCGTCGGCGACCTCCATTGTCCGCTTCTGATGGGTGATCACGATCAATTGGGAGCTCTCCTGGAGTTCCTCCATGATCCGGATCAGGCGCTGCAGATTCGTGTCGTCCAGCGCAGCCTCGACCTCGTCCATCACATAGAACGGGCTCGGCCTCGCCTTGAAGATGGAGACCAGCAGCGCGACGGCCGTCAGGGATCTCTCGCCGCCCGACAGCAGTGACAGCCGCTTGACCTTCTTGCCCGGCGGTCTGGCCTCGACATCCAGACCGGTCGTCAGCATGTTGTCCGGATCGGTGAGGACGAGCCGGCCCTCGCCGCCCGGGAAGAGCCGGGAGAAGACGCCCTCGAACTCGCGTGCCGTGTCCCGGTACGCGTCGGTGAACACCTGCTCGACCCGCTCGTCGACCTCCTTGATCACCTGCAGCAGATCGGCGCGGGTCTTCTTCAGGTCCTCAAGCTGCTCGGACAGGAACCGGTGCCGTTCTTCGAGCGCGGAGAACTCCTCCAGGGCGAGCGGATTCACCTTCCCGAGTTGCTGGTACGCCCGTTCGGCCGCCTTGAGCCGCTTCTCCTGCTCGGCCCTGACGAAGGGCCGTGGCTGGTTGCGCGGGTGCTCCGGGTCCTGCGGGAGCTCCTCGCCCTCCGCGGCGGGCGACGGCGGCACCAACTGGTCGGGGCCGTACTCGGCGGCCAGCCCTGCCGGCTCCACGCCCAGCTCCTCCAGCGCCTTCGTCTCAAGCTGCTCGATCCGCAGCCGCTTCTCCGCGCCGAGCACCTCGCCCCTGTGCACCGAGTCGGTCAGCTTGTCCAGCTCGTCCTTGAGCTCACGGCCCCGCTGCCGCTCGGCCGCCAGCTCCCGCTCACGGTCGGCCTTCGCCGTCTCGGCGGCC
>DATCWZ010000661.1:0-2680 GCA_036566065.1 Streptomyces sp.
CGCCACCGTGTCGAAGTCCGCGTCCACCGGTGCGGCCAGCCGGTACGGGCGCGAGCGCAGCAGCCCAGGCCCCAGCAGCCTGCGCAGCCGCGACAGCTCGGCCCGCAGCGTCACCGGGGTCACGGACTCGTCCTCGTACAACTCGATCAGCAGCTCGTCCCCGCCGATGCCCTCCGGGTGCCGGGCGAGGGCCACCAGAATTTCGCTGTGCCGCCTGCTGAGCCGCACCGTGCGGCCGTCCGCGACGAGGACCGCCTCGTCCCTGCCGAGCGCGGACAACCGGACGGAGCGCCCGGCGGGAGGCGGTGAGAGAAGCGCCAGCCGGGATTCAGCGGCCCGGGCGACGGCCTGCACGAACGCCAGGCTGTGCGGATGCGCGAGCGCGCTGCCGCCGGTGATGTCGACGGCGCCCAGCACCCGTCCCGTATGCGGGTCGTGCAGCGGGGCGGCGGCGCAGGTCCACTGCTGGACCGGGCGCAGGAAATGCTCGGCCGCGAACACCTGGACGGGTCGGTCCACGGCGAGGGCCGTGCCGGGCGCGTTCGTTCCCGCCACCGACTCCGACCAGCGGGCGCCCTCCACGAAGTTCATCCGCCCGGCGCGGCGGCGGGCCGACGCATGGCCCTCGACCCACAACAGCCTGCCGTGCGCGTCGCACACCGCCAGGAGATGCTCCCCGTCCATGGCGTACGCACCCATGAGCTCGCGGATCATCGGCATGACCCGGGCCAGCGGATGGGCGTCCCGGTAGGGCACCAGCTCATCGGGGCCGAACTCGACGAGAGCCGCCCCGTCCGGGCTGACCAGCGCACGGGCCGACCGGCGCCACGACTGGCCGACCACGGAACGCACCGGACGCTCCAGCCGGCCCCCGGCGGTGAACACCTCGTGCGCGTGGCGCAGCTCGCCGAGCCGCTCGCCGGGATCCGCGTCGGCTGCCAGCGCCACCCAGGGATCGGTCAACGCAGCCCTCCCGTCCATGGCGACATGCCCCCATCGTGGTGGCAGCCGACGCGGGGGACAACTACCGGGCGGGAAGCAATCGCGCATTCGTCCGAAGGGCGGTGCTGGGGGTGCTAGGCGAAATTGACCAGGCGGATGTAGCGGACCCAGTCCCAGTTGACGCCCGGATCGGTGTGGTCGCTGCCCGGGACCTCGCCGTGACCGATGATGTGCGCCCGGTCCTTGGGGAGGCCGTAGCGGTCACAGATGTCAGCGGTGAGTTTGGCCGACTGCTCGTACAGCGCGTTCGTGAAGTACGCGGGCTCGTCCACCCAGCCCTCGTGCTCGATACCGATACTGCGGGTGTTGTAGTCCCAGTTCCCGGCGTGCCAGGCGATGTTCTTCTCCCGTACGCACTGCGCCACGTATCCGTCGCCCGAGCGCACCACATAGTGGGCGGAGACCTGTTTCGCCGGGTTCTGGAAGATATTGATCGTGTCGGTGAATGTCTCCTGGGTGACATGGATGACGACGAAGTCGATCGCATACGCGGAAGGGCGGTTCGACGCGGTGTAGTTGGAGGCGGACGCGGGCGCCGCGTGGGCGAGCGGATAGTCTGTTCCGGCGGTGGAGGCCGCCACGGCGCGGGTCGAGGCGGGCATCAGGGCCGCGGCGGCGGTGACCGCGGCACCCTGGAGGATTCTTCTGCGATGCATGGCTGTTGACACTCCTGTCGTGGGGCTCGGAGGTGGGTGTTCCGGCTCATTCCAGTGCCTGGGGAAGACGAGGGCCATCTCCCGTGGGCCATCTGCCGTGCGGTTCCCGTCCGTTGACCGGAATGCGTTGTCCGATGTACGGGTCGAGCGTGCGGCGCGCCCTACCGTACGGCGGTCGCGTGAGTCACGGAAGACGGCAGGCGTACAGAACTCGGCCCGGGCACAGCGGAGTTGACGCCCGTACCGGGATTCGGTCCACGGCGTGCCGGATGCCCGGTGGCCGGCCGGAACGACACCCGCATCAACAGCCCTGCCTTCCGTGCGGCCGGCACCACCGCGATACGGGGGGCCATCCCCCGTACAAGCCGGGTGGTGGCGTCATGGCTGCCGCAGGCGTCCCCTCCGTACGTTTCATGAGGTCAGCGCAGATCCTCAGAGACCGGAGACGTCATGCCCCACGCGGCAGCCACCGTTGCGGAAAACACTTCCCGTCGCACACGGAACTCCGGCAGCGACTTCGCGCCGCTCCTGCGGGCCGTGAAGGCTGAAGGGCTTCTCGACCCCCGTACCGGCTGGTATGCGGCAGGCATCGCGGCCAACTTGGCGGCTCTGGCAGCCGTGATCACCGGTCTGGTGTTCCTCGGCGACACCTGGTGGACCCTGTTTCTGGCACCGCCCCTGGCGGTCCTCTGGACCCGCACCGCGTTCGTCGGACACGACGCGGGGCACGCGCAGATAACCCGCAACCGCAAGGCGAGCCGCGCCATCGGATTCGTCCACGCCAATCTGCTCCTCGGCATGAACGAGGCATGGTGGAACGACAAGCACGTACGCCATCACGCCCACCCCAATCACATCGACAAGGACCCCGATGTCGGTGTCGGCGCCCTGGTGTGGACGCGGAAGCAGGCCGCGCAGCGCGAGGGATTCGCCCGTCGGCTCACCCGCCACCAGGCCGGGCTCTTCTTCCCGATGCTGCTCCTGGAGGGTTTCGCCCTCAAGATCTACGGCTTTCGGTTCCT
>DATCWZ010000376.1:0-4181 GCA_036566065.1 Streptomyces sp.
GCACCGGTGGCGCCCACCGGGTGGCCGAGCGAGATCCCGGATCCGTTGACGTTGATCCGCTGCTTGTGGTCGGTCTCGCCGAGCCCCAACTCGTGCGTGCAGGCGAGCACCTGGACGGCGAATGCCTCATTCAGCTCGATCAGGTCGAGGTCGGCGAGGGTGAGACCGGCGCGGCCCAGTGCCGTACGCGTGGCCGGGACGGGCCCGATGCCCATGGTCGCGGCGGGGACACCGGCCCGGGCGAAGGAGACGAGGCGGACCAGCGGGGTCAGCCCGAGCCGGCGCGCGGTGGCGGCGCTGGTGACGAGGCAGGCGGCGGCAGCGTCGTTCTGCCCGCTGGCATTGCCGGCGGTGAAGGTCGCCTCCGGGTCCGTCTTCCCCATGATGGGGCGCAGCGCCGCGAGCTTCTCGGCGGTGGTGTCGGGGCGGGGATGCTCGTCGGCGGTGACCTGGATATCGCCCTTGCGTGTCCGTACGGTGACGGGGATGGTCTCCGCCGCGTAGTAGCCCTCCGCCGCGGCGACGGCGGCGCGCTGCTGGGAGCGCAGGGCGAGCGCGTCCTGGTCGGCCCGGCTGATGCCGTAGGTCCTGCGGAGGTTCTCGGCCGTCTCGATCATGCCGCCCGGAACGGGATGGTTGACGCCGCCCGCGGTGACCCTGCCGCGGGCCAGCGCGTCATGGAGCTGAAGGCCGGGGCCCTTGATGCCCCAGCGCCCTTCGTGCGTGTAGTAGGGGGCCGCGCTCATCACATCGACGCCGCCCGCGATCACGACCTCGCTGAATCCGGCCCTGATCTGCATCGCCGCGTCCAGGACCGCCTGGAGGCCGGACCCGCAGCGCCGGTCGATCTGCGAGCCGGTGACCGATTCGGGAAGTCCGGCGTCAAGGGCGGCGACCCTGCCGATGGCCGGGGCCTCGGCGGACGGATAGGCGTGGCCGAGGATGACCTCATCGACCTGGCCGGGGTCGATGCCGGTACGGGCGACGACCTCGGCGATGACGTGCGCGGCGAGTGCGGCCGGCTTCTGCTGGGCGAGCACCCCGCCGAAGCGGCCGATGGGGGTACGCAGCGGTTCGCAGATGACGACATCGGTCTGGTCGGACACGGCAGGGCCTTTCGGGGTTCGGTGCATGAGGGCAGGGATCGGGTGGACCGGGGTACGGGCCGACCCTCGCATCCGGCGACTGAGCCGGTCCAATATCTGGTTCGCGCGCGTTCAAGACGCCACGCGTCTCAATCGGGCGTCCCGGGTGCGTGACCCGCGGGGGTCGGCAGCGCCCGCTCGGCGACGGCGAGCACCGCGTGGAGCGCGGCGGACGGGTTGTCGGTCCGCCAGGCCAGTGCCGCCTGGCGCCGGATGGGCGGCCCGGCGAGCGGGCGGTAGACCAGCCCGTTCTGCTGGATGTGGCGGCAGGAGGTGACGGTGAGGGTCACCCCGACCCCGGCCGCGACGAGGGCCAGGATGGTGTACGAGTCGGGCGCTTCCTGCACCACGCGCGGATCGAACCCGGCCGCCTCGCACGCCTCGACCGTCGCGTCGCGCACCGTGGACCCGGCATTGGCGGGGAACGAGACGAACGGTTCACCGGCGAGGTCACCGAGCGGAACCCTGTCGAGGGCGGCCAGGGGGTGGTCGGAGGGCAGCGCGCAGATCAGCTCCTCCTCGACGATCACCCGGTGATCCACGCCGGGCCGGGTCACGGGGAGCCGGACGAACCCCAGGTCGAGCGAGCCGTCGGCGACCCTGGCCAGGGCGACGTTCGCGTACGTCTGGCCCTTCATGACCAGTTCGAGCGCCGGGTGTGCGGCCCGCACGGCGCGGGTCAGCAGCGGCAGCGTCTCGTGGCTGGACGCCCCCGCGAAGCCGATGGTGACTCGGCCGTACTCTCCGCGTCCGGCGGCCTTCGTGGCCCGTACGGCGGTGTCGAGATCGGCGAGCACGGCCCGTACCGGATCGAGGAAGGACTCCCCCGCGCTGGTCAGGCGCACCGAGCGGGTGTTGCGCTCGAAGAGCTGGACGCCGAGCTCCTTCTCCAGTTGCCGGATCTGCTGGCTGAGCGGGGGCTGGGCCATCTGCAGCCGCCTGGCGGCCCGGCCGAAGTGCAGTTCCTCGGCCACGGCGATGAACGCGCTCAGATGACGCAGTTCCATTCGGGGCACCCATTCATTAGCCAGCGGTCTCGATCAGACCCTAATTCGGTATTGGACAGCAATCAATGGCCGCTGGCACGGTAGGTGCGACTCGCAGGAGGTCGTGGCGGACGAGGTGGTCCGCTCGGACCCGAACCGCACGCTGATACCGGCTCACGCCGTGAACGCGGTTGTCGTCTGCCCGCGCGGCGCGCATCCGTCGTTCGCCCAGGGCTACTACGACCGGGACAACGACTTCTACCGGGCCTGGTCGCAGATCAGCAAGGACCCGGACCGGCTCCGGGAGTGGCTCGCCCGCTGGGTGTACGGGACGGCGGATCACGCCGAGTACGTCGCGAAGCTCGGCGAGGAGTTCTGGGCGGGCCTCGCGGTCGGCGAGGCGCTGAGCGGACCCGTGGACTACGGGCGGCGGCTGTGAACGCGGCACGGAGCAACGCCGCGCCGGGCGCCGTCACCACGTCCGAGCTGCTCTCGGTCGTCGCTTCCCGCGAACTGGCCGCGCGCCGCACGGTGTTCGCGGGTATCGGGCTGCCGACGCCGGCCGCCTCGCTGGCCCGGCTGACGGTCGCGCCGGTTTCGGCTGTGTCCTGCAGGGCGGGCACATCGACGTCTTCCTCGGCGCGGCGCAGATCGACCGGCTGGGGAATCTGAACACCTCGGTGATCGGTGACTGGGAGAGCCCGTCGGTGCGGCTGCCCGGTTCCGGCGGAGGCATCGAGGTGATGGCCAACTCGCATGAGGTCTTCGTGGTGATGCGCCGCCACGATCCGCGCTCCTTCACCGAGACGCTCGACTTCTGCACGACGCCCGGCCCCGACCGCGCGCTCGCCGAAGGCATCAGGCCGCTGGGGATCGGTGTCACCCGGGTCATCACCGAGCTGGGCATCCTGGCCCGTGGCGGCATCGGCGACGAGCTGCGGCTGACCGCTGTCCACCCGGGCGTCACGGTCGAGCAGGTGCGGGCCGCGACGGGCTGGGAACTGAGGACCGCCGCCCGCGTCGGCACCGTGCCTCCGCCCTCCGATGAGGGGCTGCGGATGCTGCGTGAGGACGTCGACCCCGACCGCGTCTATCTTCGCTGAGAGAACAGCACCACCGAGAGGACCGTTACTGCCATGCGTATCAGGATCGTCGGCGCCGGAGCCATGGGCCGCGGTATCGCCCAGTGGGCCGCGGCCGCCGGACACACCGTCGAGCTGTGCGACGCGCGGGCCGAGGCCGTGACCTCGGCCATCGACTTCGTGCGTTCCATGCTGGAACGCGCGGTCCAGAAGGGCCGGATGTCCGACGCGGACCGTGCGGCCGCGCTGGAGCGGCTGCTCCCGCTGGACGACCCGTGGGCGCCGGGCCCGGACATCGAGCTGGTCATCGAGGCCGTACGGGAGGATCTCGGCACCAAGGCCGAGGTCTTCGGGAAGCTGGAACAGGCGCTGCCCGCGGGCACCCTGTTCGCGACCAACACCTCGTCCCTGTCGGTCACCAGGATCGCCGCGACGCTGAAGGACCCGACACGGCTGGCCGGGCTGCACTTCTTCAACCCCGTACCGCTGATGAAGATCGTCGAGATCGTGCCGGGGGCGGCCACCCGCCCGGAGATCCCGCCGGTGCTGACCGCCTTGGTCGAAAGCTGCGGCCACCGCGCGGTCACGGTCGCCGACACCCCCGGCTTCCTGGTCAACCACGCGGGGCGCGGGCTGGTGACCGAGGCGCTGGCGCTGCTGGAGGAGTCGGTCTGCGACCCGGCGGGCATCGACCGGATCGCCCGGGACGTGCTGGGGCTGCGGATGGGCCCGTTCGAGCTGATGGACCTCACGGGGCTCGATGTGACGGCGGCGGTGATCGACTCGATCTGGCAGGGCTTCCGTTACGAGGACCGGCTCCGGCCTTCCTATCTCACCCCGAACCGGGTGGCCGCCGGACTGCACGGCCGCAAGACCGGTCAGGGCTGGTTCCAGCACGGAGCCGGGGCCCCGGCCCCGGCCGCGGAGGCCCCGGTGACGGGCGACGCGGACCGGCCGGTGTTCGTGGT
>DATCWZ010000167.1:0-15304 GCA_036566065.1 Streptomyces sp.
CGCCACCGTACGGACCCGGCTGGTTGTAGCTCATTACGCTGTCCCCTCCAGTTACTTATGCGTTTCGAACATCCTGTCTGAACCCGCGCCCGTGTGGGGCACCGGGCCGCACTCCGTTACTGAACAAACCGGTTTCAGTGCACGACTGTGACGGCCCTAAACTGTGCTGCGTGACCGAGAACCCTTCGCAGCAGCCAGCCAGCAACCCCGAACTGCCGACCCAGTACGCGCCGGCCGAGGTAGAGGGGAAGCTGTACGAGCGCTGGGTGGAGCGCGGTTACTTCGAGGCCGACCCGGCCAGCGAGAAGCCGCCGTACACCATCGTGATCCCGCCGCCCAACGTCACCGGTTCCCTCCACCTGGGCCACGCCTTCCAGCACACCCTGATGGACGCCCTCACCCGCCGTAAGCGGATGCAGGGGTACGAGTCGCTGTGGCTGCCCGGCATGGACCACGCCGGCATCGCCACCCAGAACAAGGTCGAGCAGCAGCTCGGCGAGGAGGGCAGGTCCCGCCACGACCTGGGGCGCGAGGAGTTCGTCAAGCGCGTCTGGCAGTGGAAGGAAGAGTACGGCGGCCGGATCCTCGGCCAGATGCGCCGCCTGGGCGACGGCGTCGACTGGTCCCGCGAGCGCTTCACCATGGACGAGGGCCTGTCCGCCGCCGTCCAGACCGTCTTCAAGAAGATGTTCGACGACGGCCTGATCTACCGCGCCGAGCGCATCATCAACTGGTGCCCGCGCTGTCTGACGGCCATCTCCGACATCGAGGTCGACTACCAGGACGACGACGGCGAGCTCGTCTCCATCCAGTACGGCGAGGGCGAGCAGTCCCTCGTCGTCGCCACCACCCGGGCCGAGACGATGCTCGGTGACACCGCGGTCGCCGTCCACCCCGGCGACGAGCGGTACGCCCACCTCGTCGGCACCCGGATCAAGCTGCCCCTCACCGACCGTACGATCCCTGTCGTCGCCGACCACCACGTCGACCCGGAGTTCGGCACCGGAGCCGTCAAGGTGACCCCGGCGCACGACCCGAACGACTTCGCGATCGGCCGGCGCCACGACCTGGAGTCGCTCTCCGTCATGGACGAGCGGGGCGTCATCACGGTCGCCGGACCCTTCGAGGGACTCGACCGCTTCGAGGCACGGGCCGCCATCGTCGGCGCGCTGCGCTCGCAGGGCCGGATCGTGGCCGAGAAGCGGCCGTACGTCCACTCCGTCGGACACTGCTCGCGGTGCAGGACGACGGTCGAGCCCCGGCTGTCCCTGCAGTGGTGGGTCAAGGTCGAGACGCTCGCCAAGGCCGCGGGCGACGCGGTCCGCGACGGCCGCGTCACCATCCACCCCAAGGAGATGGAGAAGCGGTACTTCGACTGGGTCGACCATCTCGACGACTGGTGCATCTCACGCCAGCTCTGGTGGGGCCACCGCATCCCCGTCTGGTACGGCCCCGACGGCGAGGTCGTCTGCGTCGGCCCCGACGAGCGGCCGCCGGGCGGCGAGGGCTGGACCCAGGACGAGGACGTTCTGGACACCTGGTTCTCGTCCGGCCTGTGGCCGTTCTCCACCCTCGGCTGGCCGCAGGAGACCCCGGAGCTGAAGAAGTTCTATCCGACCGACGTCCTGCTCACCGGGCACGACATCATCTTCTTCTGGGTCGCCCGGATGATGATGTTCGGTCTGTACGTCATGGACGGCGAGGTCCCCTTCCACACGATCGCGCTCACCGGCCTCGTCCGCGACGAGCGCGGCAAGAAGATGTCGAAGTCCTTCGGCAACGTCGTCGACCCGCTCGACTGGATGGACCGGTACGGCTCCGACGCCGTCCGCTTCACCCTCGCCAAGGGCGCCAACCCCGGCACCGACGTCCCGATCGGCGAGGACTGGGTCCAGGCGTCCCGCAACTTCGCCAACAAGATCTGGAACGCCACCCGCTTCGCCCTGATGAACGGCGCGACGGTGGAGGGCGAACTGCCGCCCGCCGAGAAGCTGTCGGCCGCCGACCGGTGGATACTGTCCCGGCTCAACAAGACGATCACCGAGGCCGACGCGTACTACGACGACTTCCAGTTCGCCAAGCTCAGCGAGTCGCTCTACCACTTCGCGTGGGACGAGGTCTTCGACTGGTACGTCGAGCTGTCCAAGACGACGTTCTTCGCGGGCGGCGAGCAGGCGAAGGTCTCGGGCCGGGTCCTGGGCGAGGTCCTCGATGTGATGCTGCGTCTGCTGCACCCCATCGTCCCGTTCGTCACCGAGACCCTGTGGACCACCCTCACCGGCCACGAGTCCGTCGTCATCGCCGACTGGCCCAAGGACAGCGGACTGCGGGACGAGGCGGCCGAACAGGAGATCCGGCTCGTCCAGCAGGTCGTCACCGAGGTCCGGCGCTTCCGGTCCGACCAGGGACTGCAGCCCGGCCAGAAGGTCCCGGCCGAGCTGGACCTCACCGGCACCGCGCTCGCCCCGCACGAGGCGGCCATTCGCCAGTTGCTGCGCCTGCAGCCCGCCGGGGACGGCTTCCAGGCCACCGCGACCCTGCCGGTCGCCGGGGCCACCGTCGCCCTGGACCTGTCCGGCACGATCGATGTCGCGGCCGAGCGCAAGCGGCTGACGAAGGACCTGGGCGCCGCCGAGAAGGAAGTGGCACAGGCCAACGCCAAGCTCGGCAACGAGGCGTTCCTCGCGAAGGCCCCCGAGCATGTCGTCGAGAAGATCCGCGGACGCCTGGCGAAGGCCCAGGCCGACATCGCCCGCATCCAGGGCCAGCTCGACAGTCTGCCCGCCGCCTGACAAGCACCACCCGCGACGCCCCGGACCCGCCCGGATCCGGGGCGTCGCGCCGTCCAGGGGCGGTCCGGGGGTGGAGGGCGGGAGGTGCCCGCGGTCCTCCGTAGACTGGACCCGTGACCGAGCAGCCCGACCCCAGCAGCAACCGCTTCGACGAGATCATCGACGCCGAGACCCACCGCGACCCCGACCTGGCGGTGATCGAGGCCGGGAGCCGTACCCTGCGCACCCGGTCGGGCCCTCTCCAGCACGACACGGTCCCCGTCCGCCCCACCGACCCCGAGACCGACCGGGCCCTGCGCGCCGTCGAGCGGGAACTCGCCGGCCGCTGGGGCGAGACCAAGCTGGAGCCGTCGGTGACCCGCATCGCGGCCCTGATGGACCTGCTCGGCGAGCCGCAGCGGGCCTACCCCGCCATCCACATCACCGGCACGAACGGCAAGACCAGCACCGCCCGCATGATCGAGTGCCTGCTCAACGCGTTCGACCTGCGCACCGGCCGCTACACCTCCCCGCACGTCCAGTCGATCACCGAGCGGATCAGCCTCGACAGCGCCCCGATCTCGGCCGAGCGCTTCATCGAGACGTACGAGGACATCAAGCCGTACATCGAGATGGTCGACGCCCAGCAGCCCTACCGGCTGTCGTTCTTCGAGGTGCTGACCGGCATGGCGTACGCGGCGTTCGCCGACGCGCCCGTCGATGTCGCGGTCGTCGAGGTCGGCATGGGCGGCACCTGGGACGCGACGAACGTCATAGACGCGCCGGTCTCCGTCATCACCCCCATCTCGCTGGACCACACGGACCGGCTCGGCACCACACCCGCCGCGATCGCCGGTGAGAAGTCCGGAGTGATCAAGCAGGGCGCGACGGTCATCCTGTCGCAGCAGCCGGTCGAAGCCTCCCAGGTGATTCTGCGCAAGGCCGTCGAGGTGGACGCCACGGTGGCCCGCGAGGGTATGGAATTCGGCGTCGTCTCCCGCGAGATCGCGGTCGGCGGGCAGTTGCTGACGCTGCGCGGCCTGGGCGGCGCGGCCACCGAGTACACAGACATCTTCCTTCCGCTGTACGGCGCCCACCAGGCGCACAACGCGGCGGTGGCGCTGGCCGCCGTCGAGGCGTTCTTCGGGGTCGGCACCGGGCGCGCCCGCACCCTCGACATCGAAGCGGTGCGCAAGGCATTCCTCGCCGTGCTCTCACCCGGGCGCCTGGAAGTTGTGAGGACCAGCCCGACGATCGTCCTGGACGCGGCCCACAACCCGGGCGGCGCCATCGCGACGGCCGCGGGGATCTCCGAGGCGTTCGGCTTCTCCCGGTTGATCGGGGTGGTCGGCGCCAGCGCGGGCAAGGACGTGCGCGGCATTCTCGAAGCCTTCGAGCCGGTCTTCGCCGAGGTAGTCATCACCCAGAACTCCAGCGAACGGGCCCTGGACGCGGACACGCTGGCCGCGGTCGCCGTCGAGGTCTTCGGCGACGACCGGGTGCAGGTCGAGCCGCGCCTGGACGACGCGCTGGAGGCGGCGATCACCCTGGCCGAGGAAGAGGGCGAGTTCGCCGGTGCCGGCGTCCTGGTGACCGGGTCCGTCATCACCGCCGGCGAGGCCCGGCTGCTCCTGGGAAGGCACTGACCCGTGCGTACGCTCTGCGCCTCCACCCTGCTCGGCGAATTCTTCGTGATCGGTTTCGCCGGACTCGTCGCCATGAAGTCCGACGACCTCACGACGGCCACGGTCTGGACGGTCTGCGGCATCGGCATGGCGCTGTCGGTCCTGCTCTGCGGAGTGATCACCCGCCCCGGCGGCGTACCGCTCGGGTGGGCGCTGCAGATCGCGCTGGTGCTGAGCGGGTTCGTCGTCCCGATGATGTTCATCCTCGGCGTGGTCTTCGGCGCCCTGTGGTGGGCCTCGGTGCACTACGGGCGCAAGATCGACGAGGTGAAGGCCCGCTGGGCGGCACAGGAGGACACCGGAGCCCAGGCCGGAGGATGACGCCCGGTAAACCCGGTCGCCGGCCCGTTCCCGTACACCTGTAACCTCGCCCTCACCGCACCGTATGACTGCAAGGAGCCGCACATGACGCAGCGCACCCTCGTCCTTCTCAAGCCGGATGCCGTCGCGCGCGGACTGATCGGCGAGATCGTCGGCCGTATCGAGCGCAAGGCCGGCTGGACGATCACCGCGCTGGAGATGCGCACGCTCGACCGGGAGACGCTGGAGCAGCACTACGCCGAGCACGTGGGCCGCCCGTTCTACGAGCCGCTCGTCGCGTTCATGGCCTCCGGCCCCGTCGTCGCACTGGTGGCCGAGGGCGAGCGGGTCATCGAGGGCGTCCGCGCCCTGGCCGGTCCCACTGACCCGATCGCCGCAGCGCCCGGCTCCATCCGGGGGGACTTCGGCACCGTCACCCGGGAGAACCTCATTCACGCCTCGGACTCCGAGGAGTCCGCCGAGCGGGAACTGAAGCTGTTCTTTCCGGGACTTTCCTGACTTCGGCTCGGCCAATCAGCGCTCTTGACCCGGGGCGACCGAAGTAATTCGGTCGCCCTTCGGCATAGGGTTCCGTATCGCGGGAACGCATCCCTCCGACGTAACGTCACCATGGGTGGAACGGCAAGCCGTTCCACCCGCCATGGCGGAGGACCCTCGCGCTGTGCCCGTGTTCACGGCACTACGATGGAACCTTCCTGGCCCGCAGCGCCATCCTCGCCTACCAAAAACAAGCCCACGCTTCTTGGGAAGGCCCGACACATCCTCATGGGGAACAAGGGGAACTCAATGTCGTTCATCGGCCGTGACATGGCTATCGACCTGGGGACTGCCAACACGCTGGTGTACGTCAGGGGGCGCGGCATCGTCCTGAACGAGCCGTCCGTCGTGGCCATCAACACCAACACGGGCGGCATCCTGGCGGTCGGCTCCGAGGCCAAGAAGATGATCGGCCGCACGCCCGGCAACATCGTTGCCGTACGGCCGCTGAAGGACGGCGTGATCGCCGACTTCGAGATCACGGAGCGTATGCTCCGCTACTTCATCCTGAAGATCCACAAGCGTCGCTATCTGGCCCGTCCCCGGGTCGTCGTCTGCGTGCCCTCCGGCATCACGGGAGTCGAGCGGCGCGCCGTCATCGAGGCGTCCACGCAGGCCGGTGCGCGCCAGGTGCACATCATCGAGGAGCCCATGGCCGCGGCCATCGGCTCCGGTCTTCCGGTCCACGAGGCCACCGGGAACATGGTCGTCGACATCGGCGGCGGCACCACCGAGGTCGCCGTGATCTCGCTCGGCGGCATCGTCACCGCCCAGTCGATCCGGGTCGCGGGCGACGAGCTGGACAACGCGATCATCCAGCACATCAAGAAGGAGTACTCCCTGCTCCTGGGCGAGCGGACCGCCGAACAGATCAAGATCACGATCGGTTCGGCCCATGAGATGGAGAACGAGGAGCACACCGAGATCCGCGGCCGCGACCTGGTCTCCGGGCTGCCCAAGACGGTCGTCATCTCGGCCTCCGAGGTCCGCAAGGCCATCGAGGAGCCGGTGAACGCGATCGTCGACGCCGTCAAGACGACGCTCGACAAGTGCCCGCCGGAACTCTCCGGCGACGTCATGGACCGCGGCATCGTCCTCACCGGCGGCGGCGCGCTCCTGCGCGGGCTCGACGAGCGGCTGCGCCAGGAGACCGGCATGCCGATCCATATCGCCGAGGACCCGCTGGACTCGGTGGCGCTGGGATCCGGCAAGTGCGTGGAGGAGTTCGAGGCGCTCCAGCAGGTGCTGGACGCGCAGCCGCGCAGACAGGGCAGGTAGGGCGGAACGCTGACAGACAGACACGAACATAACGACGAGGAAGGCACGGCCGCCGCACGTGAGGGACACACGAGAGAGCCGGCTGCTCCTGGTGCTGCTGATCGCCATCGCGTTCGCTTTGATCACGGTGGACATCCGTGGGGGTGAGGAGTCACCGGTGGACGGCGCCCGTCAGGCCGCCGCCACGGTCTTCGGACCGGTCGAGAACGGCGTGGCGACAGCGGTTGACCCGGTGAGCAACGCCATCGGCGCCGTACGGGACTCCGGCCGGCGCCATGACCGGATCGCAGCCCTGCAGCAGGAGAACGCCGCGCTGAAGGCGAAGCTCGGCAGCGACGACCGCAACAACAGCAAGATCCGCCAGCTCGACACCATGCTGAAGGCGGCGGGCGCCGGGCAGTACGGCATCAAGGGGGCCCAGGTCATCGCGATAGGAGCGGCCCAGGGCTTCTCCTGGACGATCACCATTGACGCCGGAAGCAACGACGGCATCCGGCGCGACATGACCGTACTCAACGGCGAGGGGCTGGTCGGCCGGGTTACGACCGTCGGCCCCGGCACCTCGACCGTACTGCTGGCCAATGACCCCGACTTCACCGTCGGCACCCGGATGGAGAAGACCGACGAACTCGGCTTCGCCACCGGGCAGGGCGCCCGGCCGCTGTCGGTCCAGTTCCTCAACGGCAAGGCCAAGGTGGAGAAGGGCGACCGGCTCGTCACCTTCGGCTCCAGCAAGGACAAGCCCTTCGTGCCGGGCGTGCCGGTCGGCGAGGTCGTCCGCGTCGACCCGTCGGGCGGCGGCCTGACCCGGACGGTCTACGTAGCGCCGTTCGTCGGCTTCACCAAGCTCGACATCGTCGGCGTCGTCGTCCAGGCACCCCGCGACGACCCGCGCGACATGGTGCTGCCGAAGAAGCCCGCGAAGCCCCAGAAGCCCAAGCCCACCCCGACGGTCACCGTCACGGTCCAGCCGAACGGCGACCTCGTCGACGCCGAGGGCAAGGTCGTGGGGAACGTCCACGAGAGCGGCAAACCCGACCCGGACAACACCGCAGCCGGGACCGAGAACGACACAGGAACCGCGAACGCCACCGGGGGCAACGACACCGGTAATACGGACGCCGGCACCGCGGTCAACGAGCAGAGGTAGAGCTGATCCCCATGCGTGTCAACCGGACTCTGCTCTCCGTGGCCCTGGTCGTGGTCGCCCTCGTCATCCAGGTCTCCGTGCTCGCCCGCCTCCAGCTCCCCGGCGCCACCCCCGACCTGATGCTGCTCGTCGTACTCGGACTCGCTTTTGTGTACGGGCACGTCAGCGGCGCCCTGATCGGCTTCGGCGCCGGGCTGCTCGCCGACCTCGCGCCGCCGGCCGACCACGCCGCGGGGCGCTACGCCCTGGTGCTGTGCGTCATCGGCTATCTCGCCGGTCTCGCCAAGCCGGAGAACGGCCGGCTCAAGTCGGCGTTCACCCCGATGGCCTTCGTCGTCGCCGCGGCGATCGGATCGACCCTGCTGTACGCGGGTGTCGGCGCCCTCGTCGGTGACACGGCCGCCCGCCATGTCGGCCTGGGCAGCCTGCTGTTCACCGCGGTTGTCTACGACCTGCTCCTGGCGCCGTTCACCGTCCCGTTGATCATGGCCATCGCGGGACGTACCGAGAGCGACCCGGTCTCCGAGAGCGCGGGCGGCGCGGGCGATGTCGCCGCGGGGTGGCTCACCTCGGGCACCGGGCTGCGGATCGGCGGCCAGCGCGGCGGACTCCGCGCCAAGGTTGCCCGGAACCGCGTCACCCGCGCGGGAAGGATCAAGGGGGTCAAGCGACTGTGAGGCTGCGATCCCCCGGGGACGACCCCGGTACCCCCGCCCCGACCACTCGTACTCCCGGCCGAACCACCACCACCGGCGGCGCCCCGTGAGCAATATTCCGGAGACCGGCAGGACCCAGCGGGTCCAGATCCGGCTCATCGTCATCCAGATCCTCGTCTTCTCGCTGCTCCTCACGCTCGGCGGCCGGCTCTGGTACCTCCAGATCCGCAACGGCCAGGAGTACACAGACGAGGCCAAGAGCAACCACGTCCAGCAGGTCGTGCAGCCCGCCGTCCGGGGTTCCATCCTCGACGCGCGCGGCATCCCCCTCGCCGACAACGAGACCCGCCTCGTCGTCTCCGCCAGCCGCACCGACCTGCTGAAGATGAAGGACGACGGCGTGGGCGTCCTCACCCGGCTCGCCGACGTGCTGGACATGAAGCCCAAGGAGGTCATCGAAAAGGTCCGGCTCTGCGACGCCAAGACCCCGCAGCCCTGCTGGAACGGTTCGCCCTACCAGCCGATCCCGGTCACCGACGAGGCCACCACCCAGCAGGCCCTGCAGATCCGCGAACGTGCCGAAGACTTCCCCGGCATCACCGCCGAGCCCACCGCCGTACGCCGCTACGCCGAGCCCGGCAAGGCCAACACCGCCCAGGTCCTCGGCTACCTCTCCCCGGTCACCGACGACGAGATCACCAAGGCGCAGGACACCGCGTCGCCGTTTCTGCGCTCCGACCAGGTCGGCAGGTCCGGCCTTGAGCGCACGTACGACAAGGAGCTGCGCGGCAAGGCCGGCGTCACCCGCTACGAGGTGGACAACCTCGGCCGGGTCATCGGCCACGCCAAGAACGACGAGGCCGAGCCCGGCGCCAGCGTCGTCACCTCCATCGACGCCCGGGTCCAGGCCGTCGCCGAGTACGAGCTCAACAAGGCCATGAAAACGGCCCGTACCCAGTTCGACAGCAACACCGGCGAGAACTACAAGGCGGACTCCGGCGCCGTGGTCGTGATGGAGGCCAAGACCGGCCGCATCGTGGCGATGGCCTCCCTGCCGACGTACGACCCCAACGCCTGGGTCGGCGGCATCTCCGCCAAGGACTACGCCAAGCTCACC
Organism: Streptomyces sp.; assembly: GCA_036566065.1. Classification (GTDB taxonomy): domain Bacteria; phylum Actinomycetota; class Actinomycetes; order Streptomycetales; family Streptomycetaceae; genus Streptomyces. The sequence continues at coordinate 9,516 of DATCWZ010000167.1, forward strand.
GGCAAGAAGTCCAACTTCCCGCTGCTGAACCGGGCCATCCAGGGCACCGCGGCCCCCGGCTCCATTTTCAAGGTCATCTCGTCGACCGCCGCCGTCAACGCCGGGTACGACTTCGACGGCCACTACCCCTGCCCGAGCTCGTACTCGGTCGGCAGCCAGGTCTTCAAGAACTACGAGTCCCAGGGCTACGGCGACATCACCATCGGCCGCGCCCTGGAGGTCTCCTGCGACACCGTCTACTACGGGCTCGCGCACAAGGAATGGCTGAAGGACGGCGGCAACAAGCCCAAGAAGCACCCCAAGGACTGGTTCTACAAGACCGCCCACCAGTTCGGCCTCGGCAAGGTGACCGGCATCGACCTGCCCAACGAGGTCACGGGCCGCGTCCCGGACCGCCAGTGGAAGCAGCGGTTCTACGACGCCAACAAGGCCGCCTGGTGCAAGCAGGGCAAGAAGGACGGCACGTACGTCGAGAAGATCGCGTACGAGGGCTGTCTCGAGGGCTACAAGATGCGCGCCGGTGACTCCGTCAACTACTCGATCGGCCAGGGAGACACCCTCGTCACCCCGATCCAGATGGCGACCATTTACGCGGCCATCTCCAACGGCGGCACGCTCCACGACCCGACCGTCGGCAAGGCCATCATCAGCGGCGACGGGAAGCACGTCCAGATGATCAAGCCCCAGTCGCACGGCAAACTGCCCTTCACCCGCGAGACGCGCAACAAAATTGACGAGGCTCTCGCGGGAGTCGCGACCCGGGGCAGCGCCGCCTGGCGGTTCGGCGGCTGGCCCCAGGACAAGATTCCGATGCACGCCAAGACGGGTACAGCGGAGGTCTACGGCAAGCAGACGACCTCCTGGTTCGCCACGTACACCAAGGACTACACGATCGTCATGACGATCGCTCAGGGCGGTACGGGCTCCGGCGCATCGGGCCCCGCCGTGCGCGACATCTACAACGCGCTCTACGGTCTCGACGCCACCGGAAAGCAGGATCTCAAGAAGGCCCTGCTGCCCAAGCCCCAGAAGGCACTGCCGAAGATCCAGCCCGACGGCTCGATCGACGCACCGAAGATCAAGCCGTACCGCCCGGCGCCCCTGGTCGAGAAGACGGCCGAGGCACTCGCCGGAGCGCCGGGGAGGCGGGACTGATGGCAGGTTTCTCCGTCGCGCGGTACACGCCCGAGCGTTCGTCCTGGGCCAGGCTCACCGCCCGTGACTCCCTCGTACGGCGGCTCGACTGGCTGCTGCTCGGCTCGGCGATCGCGCTGTCGTTCATCGGCTCGCTGCTCGTCTGGTCGGCGACCCGCGGGCGCGACTCCCTCACCCACGGCGACCCGTACTACTTCCTGGTGCGGCACGCCCTCAACACCGGCATCGGCTTCGCTCTGATGGTCGGCACGATCTGGCTCGGCCACCGCACTCTGCGCGGGGCCGTCCCGGTGCTCTACGGCATCTCGGTGATCCTGGTCCTCGCGGTCCTCACCCCGCTCGGCGCCACTGTCAACGGCGCTCACGCCTGGATCATCATCGGCGGCGGGTTCTCCCTCCAGCCGTCCGAGTTCACCAAGATCACCATCATCCTGGGGATGGCGATGATGCTCGCTGCCCGGGTCGACGCGGGCGACCAGCCCTATCCCGACCACAGGACCGTCGCCAAGTCGCTCGGCTTCGCGCTCGTCCCGGTCGCCATCGTCATGCTGATGCCCGACCTCGGCTCCGTCATGGTCATGGCCGTCATCGTGCTCGGCGTGCTCCTGGCCTCCGGCGCCTCCAACCGCTGGGTGTTCGGACTGCTCGGCGCCGGTGCGGCGGGCGCGGCGGCGGTCTGGCAGCTCGGCCTGCTCGACGACTACCAGATCGCCCGGTTCGCGGCCTTCGCCAACCCGGCGCTGGACCCGGCGGGCGTCGGCTACAACACCAACCAGGCCAGGATCGCGATCGGCTCCGGCGGGCTCACGGGGACCGGGCTGTTCAACGGCTCCCAGACCACCGGGCAGTTCGTACCCGAACAGCAGACCGACTTCGTGTTCACCGTCGCGGGGGAGGAGCTCGGCTTCCTGGGTGCCGGACTGATAATCGTCCTGCTGGGTATCGTTCTGTGGCGCGCCTGCCGTATCGCCCGCGAGACGACGGAGCTGTACGGCACGATCGTGGCGGCCGGGATTATCGCCTGGTTCGCCTTCCAGTCCTTCGAGAACATCGGGATGACGCTCGGGATCATGCCGGTGGCCGGGCTTCCGCTGCCGTTCGTGTCGTACGGAGGGTCGTCGATGTTCGCCGTATGGGTGGCGATCGGACTGCTCCAGTCGATCCGGATGCAACGGCCCATGTCGGCCTGAGCCGGGCCGGGCGGAATGCCGCCCGGCCACGGTCCCGACTAGATTCGGTTTCATGGCGGACTCGAAACGTGAGATCGAGCGCAAGTACGAGGCGGCTCCGGAGACCCGGCTGCCCGACCTGACGGGGACGGCCGGGGTCTCGGCCGTCGTCCACCGGGGCGTCAGCGAACTGGACGCCGTCTACTACGACACCCGGGACCTCCGGCTCGCGGCGGACTCCCTCACCCTGCGGCGGCGGACGGGCGGCGAGGACGCCGGCTGGCACCTCAAGTTCCCGGTGGCCCCCGGCGTCCGCGACGAGATCCGGGCACCGCTCGCCGACACCATCCCGGAGAGCCTCGCGGGACTGCTTCGCTCCCGGATCCGGGGCGCCGAACCGGTACCGCTCGTCCGGCTGCTCTCGACCCGGGACGTCCACCATCTGGCCGACGGCGACGGCACCGTACTGGCCGAACTGAGTGTCGACGAGGTCCTCGCCGAACGGCTGAGCGGCGAGGGCACCGGCCGTACCGCCACCTGGACCGAGATCGAGGTCGAACTGGCCGATGACGGCGACACCGCCCTGCTGGACGCCGTCGAGGCACAACTGCGCGAGGCCGGGATCCGGCCGTCGGCATCACCGTCCAAGGTGTCCAGGGCACTCGCCGAGACCGGCCCGGCCGAGAATGCCGCCGGGCACGGGACGAAGCGGCGGCCGGCGTGGGTGGACGCCCCGCGCACCGCGGGCGATCACGTCCTCGCCTACGTGCAACGTCAGACCGAGGCGGTCATCGGCTACGACCCCGCCGTCCGCCGCGACCTGCCGGACTCCGTCCACCAGATGCGGGTCGCCACCCGCAGGCTGCGCAGCGCTTTCCGTACGTACCGCAGGATCCTGGACCAGGCGGTCACCGCGCCGCTCGCCGACGAACTGAAATGGCTGGCGGCCGAGCTCGGCGTGGACCGTGACCAGGAGGTACTCGAAGCGCGGCTCCACGACCGGATCGGCGGCCTGCCCGGCACCCTGGTTCTCGGCCCGGTCGAAGCGAGGGTGCGCCTCTGGTCCGTCGCCCGGCGCGAGGACGCCCGCCACCGGGTGCTCGGCGTCCTCGACTCGGAGCGCTACCTGATGCTGCTCGACGCCCTCGACGCGCTTCTGGCGGACCCGCCGCTGCTGCCGGCCGCCGCGCGTGAACCCGGCGCGGCGCTGCCTCGCGCCGTACTGAAGGACTACGCGCGCCTCGCCACCAGGATCGGCCACGCGCTCGCCCTGCCCCCGGGGCAGCGGCGTGATGTCGCCCTGCACGAGGCCCGCAAGGCGGCGAAACGCGCGCGGTACGCGGGGGAGGCGGCACGGCCCGCCCTGGGCAAACCGGCCAAGAAGTTCGCCCGGCGGATGAAGTCCGTCCAGCAGGTGCTCGGCGACCACCAGGACAGCGTCGTCGCCCGCGACGCGCTGCGCGCGCTTGCGGTCGCGGCCGATGCGGCGGGGGAGTCGGCGTTCACCTGGGGACTGCTGTACGGGCGGGAGGAGGCGGCCGCCGCGGAACGCGAGCGGGAACTTCCGCACGTATGGACGAAGGCGTCCCGGCCCGACTGGCACAGGGCACTGGGGAGCTGAGCACCGGGTAGGCTGGCTGGCTCATCCTGTCGGCCGGGGCCCCTGCGAGCCGGCCTCTGCTCGTCCTGCCTGTCCTGCTCGTTCTGCTCGTAGCTCCCGCCAGCTCACAAAGGTTCCGAGATGTCTGCCGAGTCGGTCTTCCCGCAGCTCGAAGCTCTGCTCCCGCATGTGCAGAAGCCCATCCAGTACGTCGGCGGTGAGCTGAACTCCACCGTCAAGCCATGGGACGAATGCGACGTCCATTGGGCTCTGATGTACCCGGACGCGTACGAGGTCGGGCTCCCCAACCAGGGCGTCATGATCCTTTACGAGGTGCTCAACGAGCGCCCGGGCGTCCTCGCGGAACGCACCTACAGCGTCTGGCCCGACCTCGAAGAGCTGATGCGCGAGCACAAGGTGCCGCAGTTCACTGTGGACAGCCACCGGCCCGTCGGCGCCTTCGACCTGTTCGGGCTGAGCTTCTCCACCGAGCTCGGCTACACCAACATGCTCACCGCCCTGGACCTCGCGGGCATCCCGCTGGAAGCCGCGGACCGTACCCTCGACCACCCGATCGTCCTCGCAGGCGGCCACGCCGCGTTCAACCCGGAGCCGATCGCGGAGTTCATCGACTGCGCCGTCATCGGCGACGGCGAACAGGCGGTCCTGGAGATCACCGAGATCATCCGCGCCTGGAAGGCCGAGGGCAGGCCCGGCGGGCGCGACGAGGTGCTGCTGCGTCTCGCGAGGACCGGCGGCGTATACGTACCGCGCTTCTACGACGTCGAATATCTGCCCGGCGGCCGGATCAACCGTGTGGTGCCCAACAGGTCGGGCGTGCCGTGGCGGGTGTCCAAACACACCGTCATGGACCTCGACGCATGGCCCTACCCGAAGCAGCCCCTCGTCCCCCTCGCCGAGACCGTCCACGAACGGATGTCCGTGGAGATCTTCCGCGGCTGCACCCGCGGCTGCCGCTTCTGCCAGGCCGGCATGATCACGCGCCCCGTACGGGAGCGAAGCATCACCGGCATCGGCGAGATGGTCGAGCGGGGGCTCAGAGCGACCGGCTTCGAGGAGGTCGGCCTGCTCTCGCTGTCCTCCGCGGACCACAGCGAGATCGCCGAGATCACCAAGGGCCTCGCCGACCGGTACACCGAGGACAAGGTCGGCCTCTCGCTGCCCTCGACCCGCGTCGACGCGTTCAACGTCGACCTGGCCAACGAGCTGACGCGCAACGGCCGCAGGTCCGGACTCACCTTCGCCCCCGAAGGCGGCTCCGAGCGCATGCGCAAGGTCATCAACAAGATGGTCTCCGAGGAGGACCTGATCCGGACGGTCGCCACCGCGTACGGGAACGGCTGGCGCCAGGTCAAGCTGTACTTCATGTGCGGCCTGCCGACCGAGACCGACGAGGACGTCCTCCGGATCGGCGACATGGCCGTCAACGTCATCGCCAAGGGCCGCGAGGTGTCGGGGCAGAACGACATCCGCTGCACGGTCTCCATCGGCGGCTTCGTACCCAAGCCGCACACCCCGTTCCAGTGGGCGCCGCAGCTCGGCGCCGAGGAGACCGACGCCCGGCTCGCGAAGCTCCGCGACAAGATCCGTGACGACAAGAGGTACGGCCGGTCCATCGGCTTCCGCTACCACGACGGCAAGCCCGGCATCGTCGAGGGCCTGCTCTCCCGGGGCGACCGACGGGTCGGCTCCGTAATCCGCGCCGTCTACGAGTCCGGCGGGCGCTTCGACGGCTGGCGCGAGCACTTCAGCTACGACCTGTGGATGAACAGCGCCGCGAAGACGCTGCCCGCGTTCGGCGTGGACGTCGACTGGTACACCACCCGGGAGCGGTCGTACGAGGA
>DATCWZ010000616.1:0-2470 GCA_036566065.1 Streptomyces sp.
GCGAGGGTGGAGAGCAGTTCGGGCGACGGCGTCGGCCGCCGCGGTCCGGCATCGGGAAGGCCCGCGGGGTCGGCGCACAGCCCGGTGCCGGACGTCCATTCGCCGGTCAGCTCGGGGAGATGACCGAACGGCACCGTCCCCAACTGTGCGGTGCCCGCTGCCTTGTGCCCGGTCGTCATGTTCCGTGTCCAGGGCGGCAGTCCGGAGGCGGAAACGGCGACCGGCTGCCCGCCGGGGTACGGGACGAGGGCCGGCTGGGCGAGCCGTACCAACCCGGCCGCCGGCTCGTAATCCAGCGCGTCCGGCTGCCCGCCGGAGCGTCCGAGCGTGATGCGCTGCCGCAGGTCACCCGCGTCGAAGGGCCGCTCCTCGGGCGTTTTGGCCAGGAGGTCCAGGACGACCCGTTCCAGGAACCGAGGGATCTCCGCGCGGTGGGTGCGCAGCGGCTCGGGCGGGGTGTCCCGGTGCCCGACGAGTACGGACCAGGCGTCGTCCAGGTCGAACGGCGGTACGCCGGTGGAGATCTCGTACAGCACACAGCCCAGCGAGTAGAGGTCGCTGCGGTGGTCGACCTCGCCGCCGCTGATCTGCTCGGGCGACATGTAGTGCGGGGTGCCCATGGCGATGCCCGTACCGGTGAGCCGCGAGGTGAAGCCGATGTCGTGGCCGAGTCTCGCTATGCCGAAGTCGCAGATCTTCACAGTGCCGTCGGTGAGCCGCATGATGTTGGCGGGCTTGAGGTCCCGGTGCACGATGCCCTGCCGGTGGGTGTAGTCGAGGGCGTCGGCGACCTGCTCGGCGATGTCGACGACATCGTCGACGGGCAGCGGCCGCTGCTTGTTGTCCTCCAGGAGCTGGCTGAGGTTGCGTCCTTCGAGGAGTTCCATGACCAGGTAGAGGCCGCCCTCGTACTCACCGAAGTCATGGACGACGGTGACGCCCCGGTGCTGGAGCGAGGCGGCCACCCGCGCCTCGCGGCGGAAGCGCTCGCGCAGGACGCGGGTGAAGGACTGGTCGTGCTGTGGCCCCATCGGCTTGAGGCATTTGACAGCGACCTGGCGTCCCAGCGACTCGTCGCGTGCCCTCCACACCTCGCCCATGCCCCCGCGCCCGATCACATCGAGCAGCCGGTACCGGCCCTGGATCAGCCTGGTCTCCGCCATCGCCTGCTGTCGCCCCCGTCGCTCCGCCTACTGCTGCGCCCTCCCCGGCTCGTCCAGTATGGCTGCCAGCCTGCGGAGTTTGTACGGGGTGGGGCGGCTTCCGGCACCGAGTCGCGCCATCGCCTTCTCGATGTGCCGGGGCGGGAGTTGCCTGCGCAGGCGGGCGGGAATGCAGCGCAGCACGGTTCCGGCAGCACGCAGGCGACGGTCGACCGCCGCGGCGGGGGGTGACGGCCTGCCGTACAGGGCGTGGGCGTACGGAGGCAGTGAGTCGTAGGCGAGTGCCGCCACGCGCCGCCACAGCAGTGCGCGCGCCGGGAGCAGCAGGGCATGAACCGGCGGGTTGCGGAGAAAGTCGTCGACGTCGGCCGCCTCGGGCGTCGCCGCGAGTTCCGGGCCCACCTCTTCGAAGTAGGCGGCCAGGGCGGCCGTGTCCGCGGGGACACCGTCCGGGCCGAGGCCCACCAGGCGTGCGCCGGCGCGCTGTTCACCGATGTAGCGGTCGGCCTGGGCCCCGGTGAGCGGAAGGCCGGAGCGGCGCAGGACCTGGAGGTAGGAGTCGATCTCGGCGCAGTGCACCCAGAGCAGCAGCCCGGGTTCGTCGATGCCGTACGTCTCGCCGGTCACCGGGTCGGTGGCCTTCAGCAGGCGGTGTATCTTCCGGACGCGCGCACCGGCCTTCTCCGCCGCGGCGGTGGTGCCGTAGGTGACGGTTCCGACGAAGTCGGCGGTGCGCCTCAGCCGGCCCCAGGCGTCCTCGCGGAAGTCGGAGTTCTGCATGACGCCGCGTACGGCCCTCGGGTGCAGCGCCTGGAGGTAGAGGGCGCGTACACCGGCGACCCACATCATGGGGTCCGCGTGCAGTTGCCAGGTGACGGTGGCGGGCCCGAACAGGCCCTGGTCTCCTTCGCCCATCGGCTTGTACCTCCCGGTCAGCGTTTGCGTGCCCGCAGGACGACGAACTTGGGGTCCCCCGCGACGGTGGTGCAGTTTCCAAAGGTGCGGCGCAGCCGGGTGTGGTAGCCGAGGTGCCGGTTGCCGACGACCCAGAGTTCCCCGCCCGGGCGCAGCGCGGCGCGCGCCCCGTTGAACATGCTGCGCGCGGTCGCGTCGGTGATCGCCTGGTGCGTGTGGAACGGCGGGTTGGCCAGCACCAGGTCCACGCTCCCGGGCGGTACGCCGGTCAGCGCGTCGCCGACCACGAAGTCCGCCTTGGCGTCCGCGCCGGTGCTGGCGCGGAACGTCATCTCGGCGGAGGCGACGGCCTGGTACGACTCGTCGATGAAGGTGACCACCGCCTCGGGGTT
>DATCWZ010000624.1:0-2636 GCA_036566065.1 Streptomyces sp.
GTCCGTGTGGGAGAACAGACCGCCGAGGCCGGGCAGGCCCAGCTCGGGGCGGCCACCCTCGGCGCCCAGGGCATCGAGGACGATGCGCAGCGCCTCGTACTGGTCGCCGTGGGCCGTGCCCTGCCGACGACGGGCCCGCTCGCGCAGGCGCGCTGAGGAGAAGAACCGCTCGTACCTGTCCCGCTGCTGCTCATCGGCTTTCGGGTCGAGCAGGGCCTCGCGGTCCTCGGCGACGAAGATGAACAGCAGTCGGTAGACGAGCCGCAGCAGGGCGTCCCGGAGGGCTTTCGGGTCGGTGTTCTCGCGCAGGCGGGAGTTGTCCGGGTGCCGCAGGAAACCGGTTCCGAGCACGGTCAGCGCGTTCTGCACCCCCAGCCGCAACTGGTCCAGGGCGCGGGCGCCCGAAGTGACGGCCTCGGTCCGCCACTTCTCCAGCCAGCACCCCGATGCCGCCGTTCCCTCCGCCACCGTGAACCGGGACGCGTGCAGCACGCAGTAGAGCAGTGTGAACTCGCTGAACAGTTCGCCGTCGAAGATGGCTTCCAGGTCGAACTCGACGTACGCGGCGGTGGCGAAGGATGACGTGTCGCGCAGCAGGCGGAGGCGGCGGCCGTTGGTGAGGACGGCCCACAGGTGGGCCTCGGTGCGGTTGAGGCAGTCCTGGAGCATGGACTGTGCGGGCATCTGGCCGGCGGCCGGGCGCTTGTCGAGCTCCTGGTTCCACGGGATGAGGTGGATCAGGGCCGGTCCGTGGCGGTGGGAGACCGGGAAGTGCTTGTCCGGGTCGGCGTCGGCGGGTATCCCGGCCTCGCCGACCTCCGTCAGCGCGCCGAAGTCCAGCTTGCGGAAGAGCTGGGCGAGCCAGTCGGTGCCGGCCCGGCCGGTGGGGTCGGCGGCGGGTGCACCGGTCACCGGGTCGGAGGGCAGGGCGGCGCGCAGGTCTCGCCAGAGCGGCTTGAGGTACTCCCAGGCGCGCTCGGCCTCGTAGCGCACGGGCACGGAGGCGGGCAGACCGTAGTCGGCGGACTTGGTGCCCGGCAGGTTCCGTGCCTCGGCTATGCGCAGCAGTATGTCGGCGGGGAGCAGCCCGCCGACCGTGGTGACGGCGGTGAAGGCCAGGGCGGTACGGGTGGCGGCGGCGGGCATCAGGCTTCGGCTCCCGAGGCGGTAGAGACGGCAGAGGCGGAGGAAGCGGCGGGGACGGGCGGCAGGTAGACGTACACGCCGAGGACGTCGGCGGGTTCCTGCGGGACGACCTTGAGGCCGCGGACGATCTCCTCGTAGGACTTGCGGACCCTGCGGTGCGAGGCGTCGAGTTCGGCGGCCAGGCGGGTGCCGTACTCGGAGAGGTGCCCGGTGAGTTCCGGCAGGCCGTCCAGGGTGCGGGTGATGGCGTTGCGGGTGGACAGCTCGTGGGTGTTGGCGGTGGCGCGGGCCGCGAGGAGGGCGGTGGCCGCGTCGTCGTCCAGCCAGCGGGCGCGCTGCGGCACACCCTCGTAGGCGAGCAGCCGGGCGTCCTCGGCGACCAGTTGCCGTACGCCGTTGCGGGACGGGAGGGTGAGGTGGAAGCGGTAGCGGACCAGCAGGAGCGTGGTGCGGGTCGTCACCGCGTCCGTGGTGACCACCCCGCAGCGGCGGGCCGGGCGGGGGCCGAGGGCCTTGGTGTCCAGGGCAGAGTCCAGGACGTACGAGGCGACGGCGCCGATCGCCGGGTCGGTGCGGACCAGGGCGGCCTCGCCGCGGGCGATCGCCGGAGTCGTACGGAACGGGATCTCGCGGTCCTCCTCGACGACCCGGCCGCCGAGGGTGGCGGCGAGCGCGTCCCGCAATCCTGCCGGGGTGCCGCCGACCTGGGCGGTGAAGTCGCCGGTGCCGTCGTGTGGGTCGCGGACGAGCGCGTCCAGGCCGCGCAGCGCCTCCAGGGCGAAGTCGCGGACCTCCTCGGCGCCGCCGAGCGCGGCCCGTACGGCGGCGACCTCGCGGGCCACCTCCTCCGGGTGGATGGCGCGCTGGGCGTACTTGGAGCGGGAGGTCTTCTCCCGCTCGGCGGCCGAACTCCACTCGCGCTCGACGCGGTCGAAGGATTCCTGGTGGCCGCCCAGGTCGAACAGGCTTTCCTGGCTGCCCTGCCGTCCGTGCAGCAGCAGCCACTCCACGACGGCGTCGGTGACGCCGGACGCGGTCTCGTCGGGGACGGAGACGGAGATGCCCAGGTCCTTCTTGATCTGCCGGTGCTTCTTGAACAGCACCTCCAGAACCTTGCCGTCTATGCCGTTGTCCTCGCCGTACATGGTGATGACACGGACCTGGTCGCGCTTCTGGCCGAAGCGGTCGACGCGGCCCTCGCGCTGGTCGTGGCGGGTCGGGTTCCAGGCCAGGTCGTAGTGGACAACCGCGTCGAAGTGGTGCTGGAGGTTGACGCCCTCGGAGAGGCAGTCGGTGGCGATCAGCACGCGGCGGGCGGCCGGGTCGTGGCCCGCGTCGGCGGCGAGCTGCTCGATGCGGTCGAGGCGCTGCTGCGGGGACAAAGTGCCGGTGACCGCGCGTACCTCGGTCTTCTTGCCGAGCTGGCCGTCCAGGTGCTCGGCGACGTACTCGGCGGTCGGGATGTAGCGGCAGAAGACGATCGGGTCGTA
>DATCWZ010000271.1:0-3024 GCA_036566065.1 Streptomyces sp.
CGCCGCCGCGCCGGACAGGGAGGTACTGGGGCTGGCCAGGGAGCTGGCCGGGCTCGCAGGTTCGCTGCCGGGCGGTGTGCCTGTCTTCGCCGGGGCGGGGAGCGTGGTCCCGTCCGTCCTGGCCGCCGCGGATTCCTGCGAGGAGGCAGTGCTGGTGCTACGGGTGCTGCGCGACCGGGAACGGCGCGACGGCGACCGGGAACGGGCGCGGCACGCCGCGGCGGCCGACCTGGGTCCCGCGCTCGATGTCCTGCGAGTGCTGGACGCCGTCAGGCCGCTGTGGGAGTCCGGCGCGGGGCCGGTGCACGATCTCGTACGCGGTGATCTCGCGGCCGGGGGCGAGCTGGTCCGTTCGCTGGCCGCCTATCTGGAGGCCGCGGGCGATGTGAGCAGGGCGGCGGGCCGGCTCGTCGTACATCCGAACACCATGCGGTACCGGCTGCGCCGGGCCCGGGAGCGGTTCGGGGTGGACCTGGACGACCCCGACACCCGGTTGCTCCTGATGCTCGCGGTCCGGCTCACAGGTGAGGTTTGAGGGGGTACGAGTGCTTTCGTACGATGGTTGAGCGGGCGGCCAAGGTTTGGCGCCAGTCTTGTCCTTTCCGACAAAGACCTGTGGGGCTCCCATCACTGATGCTCGCCGTATGACACCTGTGACGACTCGCACGATCAAATCCTCCGACCGGGCCGCCGCCGCGCTCCGCCGCGCGGTCGGGGACGGGCTGGTCGGTGAGGGCCGCCCGGTGGCGGGTTTCATCGACGCCGACGGGGTGCGGGAATCCGTCGTGGCGCTGCGGGACGCGTTCGCCGGGGCGCCCGGGGTGCCGGTACTCCACGCGTTCGCTGCGAAGGCCGCCTCTCTCGTCCCCGTCCTGCGGCTGCTGGCCGACTGCGGCATGGGCTGCGAGGTCGCGAGCCCCGGTGAGCTGCGGCTCGCACTGGAGGCCGGGTTCGCCCCGGCCCGGATCGTTCTCGACTCCCCCGCCAAGACCCGGGACGAGCTGCGGTTGGCGCTGGCGCTCGGCGTCGCGGTGAACGCCGACAGCTTCGCCGAACTCCGCCGTATCGACGAGTTGCGCTCGCCCGAGTCGGCCTCCGTCCTGGGGCTGCGGGTCAATCCGCAGGTGGGCAGCGGTTCCATCGGAGCGATGAGTACGGCGAAGGCCACCTCGAAGTTCGGCGTGGCCCTGCGCGATCCGGGGGTCCGCGAACTCGTCGTACAGGCATGTGCCGAGCGGCCGTGGCTGACCCGGCTGCACGCGCATGTCGGCTCTCAGGGCTGCCCGCTGGACCTCATGGCGGCAGGCGTCGCGGAGACGTACCGGCTGGCCGAGGAGATCAACGGGGCGCTGGGAACGCGGCAGATCACCGGCATCGACATCGGCGGCGGGCTCCCGGTCAACTTCGCGGACGACGAGGTGCGGCCGTCCTTCGCCGACTATGCGGCCGTCCTCAGGGCGGCGGTGCCGGGGCTCTTCGGCGGACGGTACGAACTGGTCACCGAATTCGGCCGGTCCCTGCTCGCCAAGAACGGCTTCATCGCGGCGCGGGTGGAGTACACGAAGGACGCGGGCGGGCGCCGTATCGCGCTCACCCATGCGGGTGCGCAGACCGCCACCCGTACAGTCTTCATGCCCGGTGCCTGGCCGCTGCGCGTCGGCGCGTTCGATGCCGGAGGAGCGCCGCTGCGGGGGCCGCTCCTGGTCCAGGATGTCGCGGGACCGTGCTGCTTCTCGGGCGATGTGGTGGCCCGCGGGCGGGAGCTCCCGGAGCTGCGGGAGGGCGATTTCGTCGTCCTGTACGACACGGGCGCGTACTACTTCTCGACCCCCTGGGCGTACAACAGCCTGCCCCGGCCCGCCGTGTACGGGTTCAGCGGCGCGGGCGGCGGGGAGGGGGACGAGGTACGTTTCGCGCCGGTGCGCGACGCGCAGTCGCTGGACTCGGTCGCGGCCGAGAGCGGCCTGGCGCACGCCAACGCACTGCTCGGAACGGCCGCGCATGAACCGGAGCGGCCGTAACCGGCCGGGAAACGACCGGGACCGCGCCCACCGCCGAACGCGTCCAGCGGCGGATCACCCGGTCGGCTGCGGTGACGGTTCCGGCTCGGGCACCGGGTCGGGATTCGGATTCGGCGGCTGCGGAATCGGGTCCGGCGCCGGACCGGGTGGCACGGGACCTGGCGGCACGGGCGGCGGAGTCGGTGTGGGCGGCGTCGGGGCCGGCGGTACGGGGTCGGGGTTCGGATGGGTCATCTCGGGCCTCCAGCAGGTTCGAAAGGTACGAGTGGAACTCATCTCCACCGTCTCCCGGTGCGGGTGCCCGCGCCTGCCGAGTCCATACGTACGGATCAGAGCAGCTCGGGATGGCCCTTGAGCTGCTCCTCCGCCTCCCGTACCAGCTCGGCAGGGGCCTCGGGCGCATCCTCGGGGTGGCGCTGGGCCCACTTTGCCGCGTACGAGCAGATCGGAACGGCGGGAAGGCCCTCGCGGGCCGCCATGGCGTAGAACTCCTTCACGAGAGCGCCCGCGATGCCCCTGCCCCCGTATTCCGGCTCGACGACGGTATGCACAGCCACGAGGGCCCCGGGTTCGGGGCGCATCGCGAAGTAGGCGATGACTCCGGCGGCCTCCCCGTCCTGATAGGCCACCAGCTTGCCGCCGGCGCGGTCGTCACGGATGTCGAGAGCGGTGTTCTCCGCCATGTCGAGTACTCCCTCGTACGAATGGACGTGGGCACGCTGCCAAGCAAATTCAGCCGCGCGCGGGCACGGCCCCAGGGCTGCGCTCGGTACGGCTCCCCGGAACGGGCGCCGAGGCATCGGTGCCCAGCGCGACAATCCTGTTATCGGCGTCGACATGCACGATGCTGGGAACCAGCGCGCGCGCCTCGGCGTCCTCGACCTGCGCGTAACTGATCAGAATGACCAGGTCACCGGGGTGTACGAGATGGGCGGCCGCACCATTGATCCCGATGACCCCGGATCCGCGCTCGCCCTCGATGACGTACGTCTCCAGACGCGAA
>DATCWZ010000168.1:0-3597 GCA_036566065.1 Streptomyces sp.
GCGTCGCCCGCAGCGGCGATGAGCGTGCCGTTGCGGCCGCGGGTCTCGATCACCCCGTCGGCCTCCAGCGCCCGGTATGCCTTGGCGACGGTATTGGCGGCGAGCCCGAGCTCCTCGGCGAAGCCGCGTACGGTCGGCAGCCGGTAGCCGACGGGCAGCGCACCGGAGCGGGCCAGCTCCGAGATCTGCGTACGCACCTGCTCGTACGGTGCGGAGGCTGCGTCCGGATCAATAACGATCTTCAGGTTCACCCCCCGATTCTCCCCCACCACCGAAAAATTCCCGGCCGCCCGGCCCGCACCCGGCGTAGCGTCCCGCGCATGACGGTGCTCGTACGAGATTTCCTGCCGACCGACGCCGATGCCTGGGCACGTGTGAGGCGCGAGACACTCCCCTTCCTGGTGACGACCGCGGAACAGGTCACCTTCGATCTGTCCGCCGCCCATCCCGACCGGCGGTACCGCCCGCTGGTGGCCGAGGAGGACGGCGAGATCATCGGCATCGCGCAGGTCGGCATCGCCCACGACAGCCCCGAGCCGGGCCCGGCGTTCTGCGATCCCTGTGTCCGTCCGGACGGGACGGGCAGGGGGGCGGGCTCCCTGCTCATGAGGACGGCGGAGGAGTATCTGGCCCGCGAGGGGGCGCTCGTCGTCTATACCCGGGTGCTCCACGAACCGGCCGGCCGGGCGTTCGCCGCGAAGCGGGGCTATGCGGCGAGCCGCCCGGCTCACTTCCTCCATCTGGACCTGGCGCACTACGAGGACTGGCTGAACACCACATGGCGCCGCCCCTCCTTCGACCGCGCCCTCACCTCGGTCGTCGTGGTGGACGGCGCGGTGGCCGCGTTCAGCGCGGCGATCACCGACGGGCTGACCCGCTACGCGTCGGGGATGACGGGCACCCGGCGGGCGTTTCGCGGCCGGGGCCTGGCGAAGCTGGCGAAGAGCGACTCGCTGCACCGGGCCCGGGCCGCCGGATACCGGGACGCGTACACCGCCAATGACGCGGAGAACGGTCCAATGCTGGCGGTCAACACATGGTTCGGGTACCGAATCTGCGCCACGGAGGTGCGGCATGTCCACAGACTCGCCCAGCAGCAGTGACGGTGGCCGCCTGCTCGTCACCCTGGTCAAAGCGGGCCGTACGAAAATCGCCTATCCGGCAGACGTGATCCGTGACGACGGCACACGGATCACCGTACGGGCCCCTTGGGCCGCCCCCGGCCCCAGGGACTTCGGCTTCGTACGGTTCGAGCCGGGCGATGTCTTCATCGAGCACTTCTGGCGGGACCGGTGGTTCGCGGTGAAGGAAGTCCGCACCGGTGGCGGTGCGCCGAAGGGCTGGTACTGCGACGTGACCCGCCCTGCCGTGCTGCGGGAGGGGAATCTGCTGGTCGAGGACCTGGATCTCGACCTGTGGGTGTCGGCGGACGGCGCGTGCGTACTGCGCCTGGACGAGGACGAGTTCGCGGAGAGCGGCCTGGCGGCCCGCGACCCCGAGGCAGCCGGCGCCGCCCTGCGCGCACTGGACGAGCTGGAACACCTGGCTCGCACGGAGGGGCTCACCGGGCTGCTGGCGTAGGCAGGGCACGGGCCACCAGTGCGTACCGTTCGTCGTGGACCTCCCTGCCCCAGAGCCGGGCGTCGCCGGACAGGCGTTCGTGGCGGACGCTCATGCCGTGAGCGGTGAGCAATCCGGCAAGGCGGGCGGCGGAGAGCCCGGTCCCGCCCCACACACCCTCGATGAGCACAAGCCGCCCTCCGGGCTTCAGCAGCCCGGCCCAGTGATCCAGCGTCCGCGCCGGGTCGGCCATCAGCCACACCACATGCCGGGCCAGGATGACATCGAACCGCCGCTCCCCCACCGGCGGTTGGGCCGCGTCCCCGACCAGCACCTCGGCGCCGGTCCCCGCGAGCTTGGCCCGCGCCCGCTCGGCCATGCGCGGCGCTATGTCGACCGCGGTGACCCGGTGCCCCTGCCCGGCGGCCAGCAACGACAGGCTCCCGGTGCCGCACCCCAGGTCGAGCAGATCGCAGCCGGTTGCGGGCAGCCAGCCCGCCAGGCGGCGACCCCACGCGTCGCGTACGACAGGGTCGAGCAGCCCGTGATCGGGCTCCTGGTCGAAGGTATCGGCGGCGGCATCCCAGTCGATCGTCGTCATGCGTCCGATCCTCTCAGCCGCCACTGACAATGAACGGTCCGTCACGGACAGCCCGGGGCGCTCAGCGCGCGGCGTTTCCCGCGCACGCCGCCTTCGCGGCGTTCAGCTCGCGGATGATGCGGGCCAGATCCTTCGGCGCGGCCGCGAGGCGGACCGGCGTACCCGCGTCGTCGATCTCGGCGACGTGCCAGTTGCCGGGCACGGTGTCGCCGTCGCCGCCCCGTGCGCGCCGCACCTCGTTGATGGTGAACCGTTCCACCGGTATCCGCTTGGCGGCGAACCTGCCCGGTCCGGGGTGCGGTGTCACCGCGGGCGAGTCGCCTCCCAGGACGATGTGGGTGCCGAAGAGGTACGGGTTGTAGTCGGTGGCTTCGAGGAAACACGCGGCCAGGAACACCTCCTCGTCCGCGTCGTCGCCCTTCTTCTCCTTCCCGTCGCCGGGTACTCCGGCCCCCTGTCCGGGCACACGGACACGGGTGGCGCGCCAGGCCCACACCAACAGGCCCAGGGTGACCGCCGAGCCCGCGGCGGTCCAGGTGATGGTCAGGGGCGAGCTGAGCATGGTCGTGGGGTGGAGGTAGCTGAGCGGCAGCAGCCACACGGCCGTAACGCCGAGTGCACCCATGAACGGGGCGGCCGAGGGGAGGAGGTCGTCATCGGGCAGCCTGCGCCCGCGCAGGCGTTGCAGGACCCAAGCGCCGGGACCGCCGGCGAGGAGGACGAACAGGACGGCGCCGGTCGCCAGGCCACCGGTACCCTCCATGTGCTCGCGCCAGATGTAGCCGTCGCCCGCGACCTCCGTCACCCGGTGGTGCCAGACAGTCAGTTCGACGTTCTGACCGGCCTTGAACTCCTTGGCGGTCTCCCGCGGCACCTCAAGCCGTTCCAGTGGCCGGTCGCCGGTGAAGTACAGCCAACTGCGCCGATTGTCCGGG
Source organism: Streptomyces sp. (assembly GCA_036566065.1). Taxonomy (GTDB): domain Bacteria; phylum Actinomycetota; class Actinomycetes; order Streptomycetales; family Streptomycetaceae; genus Streptomyces. The sequence continues at coordinate 3,097 of DATCWZ010000168.1, forward strand.
TTGGCCTCGGCCCTTGCGATCACGGCTGGGAGCGTAGCCAGGCACTCGCTCCGCTCCGTGGCAGGCGTCTGGGCGGCGCACGGAACGGCCGACTTCCACGCCCGATCCTCCGACGCCACGCCCGGAAGGAACCACACGGCCGCGCACGCACACGCGAGCGTGACAACGCACAGAACCAGCGCCCTGACCCAGCCGCGCCCTGCGGTGCGGTACGAGACGACGCGGAGGTGGTCCGACTCCGGGGTCCCGTAACGGCGGTGCAGCGCCCGCAGCGTCTCCACCTTGGCGTCGAAGTCGGGGTCGTCGGACCACACGCTGCGCAGCACCGGAAGCGACCGCTTGCGCCCGTCGCGCAGCACCATGGTGACGAGTCGGGGGTCGTCGTACTCGCCGCCCCACAGCCGGCGTACGCGCAGGTCGGCGATATCGCGCCAGGGAACGCTCCGGCGCCGCAGCAGCGTCCGGGTGTGCACGCCGTACGCGTCGGCCCGTACCACGGAC
>DATCWZ010000451.1:0-10427 GCA_036566065.1 Streptomyces sp.
TTCGGCTCCTTGCGCAGCGGCACCTCGCGCTCCCGGCCGAGTACGGACGCGCTCTCGCCGGTGAGCACCAGCGTGCCGTACTCGCCCTCGACGGCCAGCAGCCCCTGGGCCAGCAACTGGCGCAGCACGCCCCGCCATTCCACCTCGGCGAGCTCCCCGCCGATGCCGAACACCGAGAGCTGGTCGTGGTCGAACTGGATGACCTTCGCCGTCCTGCGGCCCAGCAGAATGTCGATGATCTGGCCCGCACCGAACTTCTGGCCGCGCTCCCGCTTCAGCCGGACGACGGTCGAGAGCACCTTCTGCGCGGCCACCGTGCCGTCCCAGGTTTCCGGCGGGGTCAGGCAGGTGTCGCAGTTGCCGCAGGACTCCGCCGCGGGCTCCTGGCCGAAGTAGGTCAGGAGCTGGGCGCGCCGGCACCGGACCGTCTCGCACAGCGCCAGCATGGAGTCGAGGCGGGCCGCGGCCCTGCGCCGGTGCGCCTCGTCGCCGTCGCCGCCCTGGATCAGCTTGCGCTGCTGCACGACGTCCTGGAGTCCGTACGCCATCCAGGCCGTGGACGGCGCACCGTCACGTCCGGCCCTGCCTGTCTCCTGGTAGTAGCCCTCGACCGACTTCGGCAGGTCGAGATGGGCGACGAAGCGTACGTCCGGCTTGTCGATGCCCATGCCGAAAGCGATCGTCGCGACGACGACCAGGCCCTCCTCGCGCAGGAAACGTGACTGGTGGGCGGCGCGCGTCCCGGCGTCCAGACCGGCGTGGTACGGCACGGCGTCAATGCCGTTGCGGCAGAGATACTCGGCGGTCTTCTCCGTCGCGTTGCGCGACAGGCAGTAGACGATGCCCGCGTCCCCCGCGTGCTCCTCCCGGAGGAAGGCCAGCAACTGCTTGCGCGGGTCGGCCTTCGGCACGATGCGGTACTGGATGTTGGGCCGGTCGAAGCCCGCCACGAAATGCCGGGCCCCGGGCATGCCGAGGCGCCGGGTGATCTCCTGGTGCGTGGCCTCGGTCGCCGTGGCGGTCAGGGCGATTCGCGGTACGCCGGGCCAGCGCTCGCCCAGCACGGACAGCGCCAGATAGTCCGGGCGGAAGTCGTGGCCCCACTGGGCGACGCAGTGCGCCTCGTCGACGGCGAAGACGGAAATGTCACCGCGGGCCAGCAGGGACAGCGTCGAGTCCAGGCGCAGCCGCTCCGGGGCCAGATACAGCAGGTCCAGCTCGCCCGCGAGGAACTGGGCCTCCATGGACCTGCGTTCGTCGAGGTCCTGGGTCGAATTGATGAAGCCCGCCCGGACGCCGAGCGCCCGCAGGGCGTCCACCTGGTCCTGCATGAGGGCGATCAGCGGCGAGATGACCACGCCGGTGCCGGGCCTGACCAGCGCCGGGATCTGGTAGCACAGGGACTTGCCGCCGCCGGTCGGCATGAGGACGACCGCGTCGCCGCCGGCCACCACATGGTCGATGACCGCGGCCTGCTCGCCGCGGAACGCCTCGTACCCGAACACCCGGTGAAGCGTCCGCAGCGCCTCGCTCCCGGTCGTCACATCCATTGACCCCGCCCGTCCCGCCGTCCCGCATCCGTCCCGCCCGTCACCCGCAACCATAGGCGCCGCCTACGACAACGCCGGACGGGCTTGACATCTCAGCCCGTCCGGCGTGCCTGCCACCACGCTCCCGCCTACCGCACGAACACCCCCGCCTGGGTCGCCAGGTCCAGGAAGTACTGCGGGGCGAGGCCCATCGTCACGGTGACCGCGAGCCCGACCGCGATCGTGGTCATGGTCAGCACCGACGGCACGGCGACCGTGGGGCCCTCCGCCTTCGGCTCGTTGAAGAACATCAGCACGATGACGCGGATGTAGTAGAACGCGGCGATGGCCGAGGAGATCACACCGACCACGACGAGCCCGGCCGCTCCGCCGTCGGCCGCCGCCCGGAAGACGGCGAACTTCCCGGCGAAGCCCGAGGTGAGCGGGATACCGGCGAACGACAGCAGGAACACCGCGAAGACCGCGGCGGTCAGCGGCGAACGGCGGCCCAGCCCGGCCCACTTCGACAGATGGGTGGCCTCGCCGCCCGCGTCCCGCACCAGGGTGACGACGGCGAACGCGCCGATCGTGACGAAGGAGTACACCCCGAGATAGAAGAGGACCGACGAGATGCCCATCGGGGTGGCCGCGATGACACCCGCGAGCAGATAGCCGGCGTGCCCGATGGAGGAGTAGGCCAGCATCCGCTTCATATCGGTCTGAGTGATCGCGAGGATCGCCCCGCCCAGCATCGTGACGATGGCGACGCCCCACATGACGGGCCGCAGGTCCCAGGTGAGCCCCGGCAGCACCACGTACAGCAGGCGCAGCAGCGCGCCGAACGCGGCGACCTTGGTGCCGGACGCCATGAAGCCGGTGACCGGGGTCGGCGCGCCCTGGTATACGTCCGGGGTCCACATGTGGAACGGGACGGCGCCGACCTTGAACAGCAGGCCGGTCAGGATCATCACGCCGCCGATGAGCAGCAGCGCGTCGTTGCCCATGGTGTCGGCGAGCGCCGGGTTGATGTCCTGGATGCTGCCGTCGACGACATGGGCGATCTGCGCGTATGAGACGGAGCCCGCGTAGCCGTACAACAGGGCGATCCCGAAGAGTACGAACGCCGAGGAGAAGGCGCCGAGCAGGAAGTACTTCACCGCCGCTTCCTGTGACATCAGCCGCTTGCGGCGGGCGACGGCACACAGCAGGTAGAGCGGGAGGGAGAAGACCTCCAGCGCGATGAAGAGGGTCAGCAGGTCGTTGGCCGCCGGGAAGACCAGCATGCCCGCGAGGGAGAACAGGACCAGCGGGAAGACCTCGGTCGTGGTGAACCCGGCCCTGACGGCGGCCTTCTCGCTCTCGCTGCCCGGTACGGACGCGGCCTGGGCGGCGAAGGAGTCCACCCGGTTGCCGTGCGACGCGGGATCCAGGCGCCGTTCGGCGAAGGTGAAGACGGAGACGAGCCCGATCACCAGGATGACGCCCTGCAGGAACAGTGCAGGGCCGTCCACGGCGATGGCGCCCATCGCGGCGATGTGCGCCTTCGTCGTGCCGTACCCCGCGGCGGCGAGGCCGATGACCGCGGCGAACGCGGCGGCCAGGCCGACGACCGTCAGGAAGAGCTGCGTGTAGTAGCGGGACCTGCGCGGTACGAAGGCTTCCGCCAGCACGCCGAGGACGGCGGCGCCGACCACGATCAGGACGGGCGCCAGTTGTGCGTACTCGATGGTCGGCGCCGTGAATGTGTCGCCCGGAGCGGCCGATGTCACCCCCTCCGCCATCGTCCACAGGCTGTGGACAGCATTTGCGCTCACTTGGCGGCCTCCACCTCGGGCTGGGGGTCCTGCTTCTGTACGTCATGCATGGTGTGCTGCACCGCGGGATTGACCACATCGGTCACCGGCTTCGGGAACACCCCGAGCAGGATCAGCATCCCGACCAGCGGAAGGGCGACGGCCAGCTCACGCAGCCTGAGGTCGGGCATGTGCCGGACCTCGGACCTGACCGGCCCCGTCATGGTGCGCTGGTAGAGGACCAGCACATAGATGGCGGCCAGCACAATCGCGATCGTGGCGATAATGCCCGCCGCCGGGTAGGCGGCGAACGCGCCGACCAGGACCAGGAACTCACTCACGAACGGGGCGAGCCCCGGCAGCGAGAGCGTGGCGAGGCCACCGATCAGGAAGGTCCCGGCCAGCACGGGCGCCACCTTCTGTACGCCGCCGAAGTCCGCGATGAGCCGGGAGCCGCGCCTGGTGATCAGGAATCCGGCGATCAGCAGCAGCAGGGCCGTCGACAGGCCGTGGTTGACCATGTAGAGCGTGGCGCCCGACTGCCCCTGGCTCGTCAGGGCGAAGATGCCCAGCACGATGAAACCGAAGTGCGAGATCGAGGCATAGGCGATCAGCCGCTTGATGTCGCGCTGGCCGATCGCGAGCAGCGCGCCGTAGATGATGGAGATCAGCGCCAGGACGATGATCACCGGCGTCGCCCACTTGCTGGCCTCGGGGAAGAGCCCCAGGCAGAAGCGCAGCATCGCGAACGTGCCGACCTTGTCCATGACCGCGGTGATCAGGACCGCGACCGGGGCGGTGGTCTCCCCCATCGCGTTGGGCAGCCAGGTGTGCAGCGGCCACAGCGGGGCCTTCACCGCGAAGGCGAAGAAGAACCCGAGGAACAGCCACCGCTCGGTGGTGGTGGCCATCTCCAGCGAGCCGTTGGCCCGGGCCTCGACGATCTCGCTGAGGGAGAAGCTCCCCGCGACCACGTAGAGGCCGATGACCGCCGCCAGCATGGCGAGCCCGCCGGCCAGGTTGTAGAGGAGGAACTTCACGGCGGCGTACGAGCGCTGCTTGGTCGCGTTCTCGTCGCTGCCGGCGTGCGCCCGGTCGCCGTAGCCGCCGATGAGGAAGTACATCGGGACGAGCATGGCTTCGAACAGGATGTAGAAGACGAAGACGTCGGTGGCCTCGAAGGAGAGGATCACCATCGCTTCGATCATCAGGATCATGGCGAAGAAGCCCTGGGTGGGGCGCCAGCGCTTGGACTGGGTCTCCAGGGGATCCGCGTCGTGCCAGCCCGCCAGGATGATGAACGGGATGAGCAGGGCGGTGAGCCCGAGGAGCGCCAGGCCGATGCCGTCGACGCCCAGTTCGTACCGGACGCCGAAGTCCTTGATCCAGGCGTGCGACTCGGTCATCTGGTAGCGGGGGCCGCCGGGTTCGAAGCGTACGAACACGACGGCGGCCAGTGCCAGGGTGCCCAGCGAGACCAGCAGCGCGAGCCATTTGGCCGCGGTACGCCGGGCCGCCGGGACGGCGGCGGTGGCGATCGCGCCGATCGCCGGGAGCGCCGCCGTCGCTGTAAGGAGGGGAAAGGACATGGGGATCAGACCGCCCTCATCAGCAGGGTCGCGGCGATGAGAACCGCCGTACCGCCGAACATCGAAACCGCGTAGGAGCGGACGTAGCCGTTCTGCAGCTTGCGCATCCGGCCGGAGAGCCCGCCCATCGCCGCGGCCGTTCCGTTGACGACGCCGTCGACCAGGGTGTGGTCGACGTAGACCAGGGACCGGGTGAGGTGCTCCCCGCCGCGGACCAGGACCACATGGTTGAAATCGTCCTGGTACAGATCGCGGCGGGCGGCCCGGGTGAGCAGCGAGCCGCGTGGCGCCAGGACCGGGACGGGCGAACGTCCGTACATCGACCAGGCGATGGCGACGCCGATGACCAGGACCACCATGGTGGCGCCGGTGACGGCGGCCGCGCTGAGCGGCGAGTCGCCGTGGTCGTGCCCGGTGACGGGCTCCAGCCAGTTGATGAACCGGTCGCCGATGGAGAAGAACCCGCCCGCGAACACCGACCCGAAGGCCAGCACGATCATGGGGATCGTCATCGACTTGGGCGCCTCGTGCGGGTGCGGCTCGGCGTGTTCGCCGGACGTCCCGGCGGCGGGCTCGACATCGGGCTCGGCCGGCGACGCGGTCGCCTTGCCGTGCCACCGCTCCTCGCCGAAGAACGTCATCAGCATCATGCGCGTCATGTAGAACGCGGTGATCGCGGCGCCCAGCAGGGCGACCGAGCCGAGGATCCAGCCCTCGGTGCCGCCCTTGGCGAAGGCCGCCTCGATGATCTTGTCCTTGGAGAAGAAGCCGGACAGGCCCGGGAAGCCGATGATCGCGAGGTAGCCGAGGCCGAAGGTGACGAAGGTGACCGGCATGTACTTGCGCAGGCCGCCGTACTTGCGCATGTCGACCTCGTCGTTCATGGCGTGCATGACGGAACCGGCGCCGAGGAAGAGACCGGCCTTGAAGAAGCCGTGGGTCACCAGGTGCATGATCGCGAAGATGTAGCCGATGGGGCCGAGGCCCGCGGCCAGCATCATGTATCCGATCTGCGACATCGTCGAGCCGGCGAGGCCCTTCTTGATGTCGTCCTTCGCACAACCGACGATCGCACCGAAGATGAGCGTGACCGCTCCGACGACCACGACGACGAGTTGCGCGTCCGGGGCGGCGTTGAAGATGGTGCCGGAGCGGACGACGAGGTAGACACCGGCGGTCACCATGGTGGCCGCGTGGATGAGGGCGGAGACCGGGGTCGGGCCCTCCATGGCGTCACCGAGCCAGGACTGCAGCGGCACTTGGGCCGACTTGCCGCAGGCCGCGAGGAGCAGCATCAGGGCGATCGCGGTGAGCTTGCCCTCGCCCGCCTCGCCGGCCGACGCGAACAGCGGCTCGAAGGCGAAGGTGCCGAAGGTGGTGAACATCAGCATGACGGCGATCGACAGGCCCATGTCGCCGACCCTGTTGACCAGGAACGCCTTCTTGGCGGCGGTGGCCGCGCTGGGCTTGTGCTGCCAGAAGCCGATGAGCAGGTACGACGCCAGGCCGACGCCCTCCCACCCGAAGTACAGCAGCAGGTAGTTGTCGGCGAGGACCAGCAGGAGCATCGCCGCGAGGAACAGGTTCATATAGCCGAAGAAGCGCCTGCGGCGCTCGTCGTGCTCCATGTAGCCGATCGAGTAGATGTGGATCATCGTGCCCACACCGGTGATCAGCAGGACGAACGTCATCGACAACTGGTCGAGCTGGAAGGCGGCGTCGGCCTGGAAGCTCTCTACCGGGATCCAGGTGAACAGCTTCTGGTGCAGGGTCCGGTCCGCACCGCTCCGGCCGAGCATGTCGGCGAACAGCACCAGGCCGATGACGAACGACGCGCCGGCGAGCAGGGTGCCGATCCAGTGCCCGGTGCGGTCGAGCCACCGGCCTCCGCAGAGCAGGACCACCGAGCCGAGCAGTGGCGCCGCGATCAGCAGCGCGATCAGATTTTCCATGTTTGACACGGTTCAACGGCCCCTTACAGCTTCATCAGGCTGGCGTCGTCGACCGAGGCCGAGTGGCGGGAGCGGAACAGCGACACGATGATCGCGAGCCCGACGACGACCTCCGCGGCGGCGACGACCATCGTGAAGAACGCGATGATCTGGCCGTCGAGGTTGCCGTGCATCCGGGAGAACACGACGAACGCGAGGTTGCAGGCGTTGAGCATCAGCTCCACGCACATGAACACCACGATCGCGTTCCGCCTGATCAGCACCCCGGAGGCGCCGATCGTGAACAAAAGGGCCGCGAGGTAGAGGTAGTTGACCGGATTCACTTGGCGACCTCCTCTTCTTCTGCGTGGTCACGGCCCAGCCGGTCAAGACCCGGCCGGTCACGGCCCAGCCGCTCCCCGGAGCTCTTCTCCAGCGCCCTGAGGGCGGCCAGTGCCTCGTTCGACACGTCGCGGATCTGGCCGCGGTCGCGCAGGGTCCGCATGACGGTGAGCTCGGACGGCGTGCCGTCCGGGAGCAGACCGGCGATGTCCACCGCGTTGTGCCGGGCGTAGACACCCGGCGCGGGCAGCGGCGGCAGATGACTGCTGTGCATCCGCTGCTGGGACAGCTCCCGCTGGGTCAGCCGCCGCTCGGTGCGCTCGCGGTGCGTGAGCACCATCGCGCCGACCGTCGCCGTGATCAGCAGGGCTCCTGTGATCTCGAACGCGAAGACGTACTTGGTGAAGATGAGGTTGGCGAGTCCCTCGACGTTTCCGCCGTGCCGGGCGTTGGCGGTGCCGAGCCCGGCGAAACTGTGCAGGGACGCGTTGCCGATGCCCGCGATCAGCAGGACTCCGAAACCGAGTCCGCAGCCCGCGGCCATCCAGCGCTGGCCCTTGATGGTCTCCTTGAGCGAGTCCGCCGCCGTGACTCCGACGAGCATGACGACGAAGAGGAACAGCATCATGATCGCGCCGGTGTAGACGACGATCTGGACGATGCCGAGGAAGTACGCGCCGTTGGCGAGGTAGAAGACCGCCAGGACGATCATGGTCCCGGCCAGCGACAGCGCGCTGTGCACGGCCTTCTTCATCAGTACGGTGAACAGCGCGCCGAGTACGGCGACGGTGCCCAGGATCCAGAACTGGACGGCCTCGCCGGTCGAGGTGACAGAGGTCGCCGCGGCCAGCCCGTTCATGCGTCCACCTCCTGATTCGTGCCGTTTCCGTTGCCGCCCTCGCCCTTGGAGTAGGCGACCTGGCGCGTCGTCCCGGGGGCGGCCTGGGTGACCGCGCCCCGGTAGTAGTCCTCGTCCTCCATGCCGGGGTATATGGCGTGCGGGCTGTCGACCATGCCTTCCTCAAGCCCCGCGAGCAGCTCGGTCTTGGTGTAGATGAGGCTCTCGCGCGTGGTGTTGGCGAGTTCGAACTCGTTCGTCATGGTCAGCGCCCGGGTCGGGCACGCCTCGACACAGAGTCCGCACAGGATGCAGCGCGCGTAGTTGATCTGGTACACGCGGCCATAGCGCTCACCCGGGGAGTAGCGCTCCTCGTCGGTGTTGTCCGCGCCCTCCACATAGATCGCGTCCGCCGGGCAGACCCAGGCGCACAGCTCGCAGCCGATGCACTTCTCCAGGCCGTCGGGGTGGCGGTTGAGCTGGTGCCGGCCGTGGAAGCGCTGCGCCGTCACCTTCGGCGTTTCCGGGTACTGCTCGGTCAGCCGCTTCTTGAACATGGCCTTGAAGGTCACGCCGAAGCCGGCCACCGGATTCAGCCACTGCCCCTTGTCGGCGGGGGTTCCCTGCTCCGGCGATCCCGGGGCCCTGTCGGGCAGCGCCCCTGAGGGCACCGCCGGTTCTGTGGAATCAGACACTGTCAGCCTCCTTTCCGTCACTCTGAGTATCCGGCCCGCCACTGACAACGAGCTCACGCTCCAGGCGTGACCTGCGGCGCGGCACCGGCGGCAAGGTCTGCCCCGGCAGTGGCGGCACGGGGAATCCGCCCGCCATCGGGTCGAACGCGGGCTCCGGGCCGGCCGCCTCTTCGGCGGCCCTGACCTTGCGGTCGCGGAACATGTCGGCGACGAAGGAGACCAGCAGGATCGCGATCACGGCCCCGGCGACGTACAGCACGATGCTGGAGAAGTCGTAGCCGTCGTTGCGCAGCGCGCGGACGGTGGCGACCAGCATCAGCCAGACCACGGAGACCGGGATGAGGATCTTCCAGCCGAGCCTCATGAGCTGGTCGTAGCGCACACGCGGAAGCGTGCCGCGCAGCCAGATGAAGAAGAACAGCAGCAACTGGACCTTGATGACGAACCAGAGCATCGGCCACCAGCCGTGGTTCGCGCCCTCCCAGAACGAACTGATCGGGTACGGAGCCCGCCAGCCGCCCAGGAACAGGGTCGCGGAGACCGCGGAGACAGTGACCATGTTGACGTACTCGGCGAGCATGAACATCGCGAACTTGATCGACGAGTACTCGGTGTTGAAGCCGCCGACCAGGTCGCCCTCGGACTCCGGCATGTCGAACGGGGCGCGGTTGGTCTCGCCGACCATCGTGACGATGTAGATGATGAAGGAGACCGGCAGCAGGATGATGAACCAGCGGTCCTCCTGCGCCTCCACGATCTTCGAGGTCGACATCGACCCGGAGTAGAGGAACACCGAGGCGAACGCGGCGCCCATGGCGATCTCGTAACTGATCATCTGCGCGCACGAGCGCAGCCCGCCCAGCAGCGGGTACGTCGAGCCGGACGACCAGCCGGCCAGCACGATGCCGTAGATGCCGACCGAGGCGACCGCGAGGATGTACAGCATCGCGATCGGCAGGTCGGTGAGCTGCATCGCGGTGCGCGTGCCGAAGATCGAGACCTCGTTGCCGGCCGGGCCGAACGGGATGACCGCGATCGCCATGAACGCCGGGATCGCGGAGACGATGGGCGCCAGGACGTAGACGACCTTGTCGGCCCGCTTGACGACGACGTCCTCCTTCAGCATCAGCTTGATGCCGTCGGCGAGCGACTGGAGCAGGCCCCAGGGGCCGTGCCGGTTCGGCCCGATGCGGAGCTGCATCCAGGCGACGACCTTGCGCTCCCACACGATGGCGAAGAGCACGGTCACCATCAGGAACGCGAAGCAGAAGACCGCCTTGACCAGCACGAGCCACCAGGGGTCCGTGCCGAACATCGAGAGATCCTCGGCGGCGAGGACGGCACCGTGGGGTGCCGTCGCGAATGGGGCGAGGCCGGTCACGCTCGTACCTCCGATGTGACGTCGGGAGCATCCGGGGCGGCGGCGGGGCCGATCCGGACCAGACCGCCGGGGAGCGCGCCCGTATCCGCGGGTACGCCCCGTCCGACGGAGTTCAGCGGCACCCAGACCACGCGGTCCGGCATGTCGGTGATCGTCAGCGGGAGTTCGACGGTGCCCGCCGGGCCGGTGACAGCCAGCAGATCGCCGTCCTTGACGCCGGTCTCGGCCGCGGTGGCCGGGGACAGCCGGGCGACGGAGGCGTGCCGGGTCGCGGCCAGCGCCGAGTCGCCCTCCTGGAGCAGGCCGCGGTCGAGCAGCATCCGGTGGCC
>DATCWZ010000642.1:0-4365 GCA_036566065.1 Streptomyces sp.
CCGGGCGTGTCGGCGACCGCCCGCTTCTTCCGAGACCTGCCCAAGGGGGGTGACCTGCACAATCACCTTTCCGGGGCCGTCAAGACCGAGTACCTGATCCGGCTCGCCGCCGACGACGGCCTGTGCATCGACACGGCCACCATGACCGCCGTCGCAGCGCCATGCGTGGCCGGTACGCGGCCTGCGGCCGATGCGCTGCGCGATACGCAGTTCCGGCAGGCCGTGGTCCGGGCGTGGTCCATGCAGGACTTCCCGCAGGGCGAGTCGGGGCACGACCACTTCTTCGCCACCTTCGGCAAGTTCGGCGCGGCGACCGCGCATCGCGGGAAGATGCTGGCCAACGTGGCAGGCACCGCGGCCGCGCAGAACCAGTCGTACCTGGAAACGATGGTCACCCCCGCGTCCAACGGGGCGTGGCAGCTCGCGACCGATGTCGGGTGGGACCCGGACTTCGCCGCCCTGCACCGCAAGCTGCTCGCCGGGGGCCGGCTGGACCAACTCGTCGCGGTCGCCAAGCAGGAGGCGGACGCGGCCGACGCGGAATTCCGTACGACCGCGCACTGCGCGAGCACCCGGCCCGATCCGGCGTGCCGGATCACCGTGCGCTGGATCTCCCAGGTGTCACGCGGCACCGCCCCTGAACGCGTGTTCACCCAGATGGCCCTCGGGCTGCGGCTGGCCGAACGCGACCCGCGGTTCGTCGCGGTGAACCTGGTCCAGCCGGAGGACGGCGAGGTCTCCCTGCGGGACTACCGGCTCCAGATGCGCATGCTGGACTACCTGCACAAGGTCTACCCGCGCGCCCACATCACCCTGCACGCCGGTGAGCTGATCCCGGGCCTGGTGAAGCCCGAGGACCTGACGTTCCACGTCAACGACGCCGTACGCACCGGTCGGGCCGAGCGCATCGGGCACGGGGTGGACCTGGTCCACGAGGACAACTGGCCGGCCCTGGCCCGCGAGATGGCGCGCCGCCAGATCGCGGTGGAGGTGCCGCTGACCAGCAACGCGCAAATCCTCCGGGTCGAGGGCAAGGCGCACCCGTTCCCGGTGTACCGGGCGTACGGGGTGCCGGTGGTCCTGGCCACGGACGACCCGGGCGTGTCGCGCGGCGACATCGGCCAGGAGTACCGGCGTGCGGCGCGCACGTACAAGCTGCGCTACCCGGAGCTGAAGGACCTGGCCCGGGCGTCTCTGGAGTACGCGTTCCTGCCGGGCCGCAGCCTGTGGCGCCCGGACCCGGTACGCGCGGGCTTCCGGCCGGTCGCGGAGTGCCAGGTGCTGCGGTCGGTGAGCTGCATGCGGCTGCTGTCCACGAGCCCGAAGGCGCGGCTGGAGTGGCGCCAGGAACGGTCGTTCGGGGCGTTCGAGGCGCGGTACGCGGGTTAACCGGGCCCTTGGCAGCGGGGCGCGGGGCCATGGGCCTCGCGCCCCGTCGGCAGGTTCACCCCGCGCACTCGACCCACAGGAGCTTGCCGCCCTGCCCCGGCAGCCCGCCACCCATCGCGTACGCCCCCCAACTCACCGCCCAGTGGCGGACGATGTGCAGGCCACGGCCCCGCTCGGCGAGAGCCGCGGGCGCCTCCGCGCACCGGTTGAACGGCTCCGGGATGTACGGGTTGCTGTCCCAGACACCGAGCCGCACACGCTGCCGCCCCGCGCCCCGGAGCCGGAGCGAGTACTCACCCGTGGAGTGCACGTACGCGTTCGTGACCAGTTCACTGGCCAGCAGCTCGGCGGTCTCGGTGAGCGCGCCGAGGCCGTGCACGCGCAGGACGGTGCGCAGGGTGGAGCGGGCGACACCGGGTGCCCGGGGATCTCGCGGGAGTTGGAGTGTGTAGGCCCAGGGCGGCGTTACGGTGGCCATTGCCATAGAAGTCTCCGTTCAGGGAGGGACGTTGGTCGGGGGTGTGCTGCGTTGCCCAGTGACCAGGTCGCTCCGTCGAGCGGGGTTCTTCCGGGCGGGTGGCCTGAGTCAGAGACTAGAGTGCCCACAAAGACATTTTGCGAGAAACCGAGAAGGTTTCACGCTGATTCCCTCCTGTGAGTGAATGCATCAACACAGGTCGACAAAGGAGGAGTTGCGTGGCACCGAGGCCACCTCTCACAGCTCGCCGGGCTCGGCTCGCAGCCGAACTGCGCAAGTTGCGGGAGCGAGCCGGTATGACCGCGACCGAGGCTGCCCGACAGTTGGGTACCAGCTCCGGACAACTCAGCAACGTCGAGAGCGCCCGGTTCGGCGTGAGTGCCGACCGCGTCCGGGCCATGGCCCACGCCTACTCCTGCTCCGACGCGCTGTACATCCAAGCCCTGATCGACATGGCGAACGACAGGGCGATCGGTTGGTGGGAGCAATACAGGGACATCCTGCCCATCGGACTGCTGAATCTGGCGGAATTCGAGCACCATGCGACCGCCCTGCGGGCCGCGTACACGTCCCACATTCCCGGCCTTCTCCAGATCGCCGAGCACGCCCGGGAGGTCTTCGCGCAGGTCGTCCCCGAACTGACCCCGCCTGAAATCGAACACCGTGTGTCCCACCGCATCAAAAGACAGGACGTCATCTACCGCACGCAGCCGGTTCCCTACTCAGTGGTCGTGCACGAGGCAGCTCTACGTATGAAGTTCGGCGGCCGCAGTACAGCGCGCAGGCAACTGGAACACATCCTGGCCATGAGCGAGCGCAGCCACATCACCCTCCGGGTGATCCCTTTCGACTTTGGCGCGTATCCGGGGTCGGGACAGTCGGTCGCATACGGCTGTGGGCCCGTTCCCCAGTTGGACACTGTCCATCTGGATCAGTCACACGGGTCTGCATTCCTGGATGCGGAAGCCCCGCTTCTGAAGTACAGAACGCTCCTCGACCGCATGGAAGAGGTGGCGCTCGGCCCGAAGGAGTCCCAGGACTTTGTACTCGGCATCAGTCGTGAACTATGAGAGGGCAACCATGACATCACCTCTTTGGCAGCGGTCGTCGTACTGCGGGGAAGGCGACGCATGCCTGCATGTCACGGCCTCCGCGAGCGGAGACATCAGACTCACCGAAAGCAGCGACCTCAGCGGCGCGATACTCAACACCACGCCAGCCGCGTGGGCTGCCCTCGTCCTCGACATCAAGGAGTCCCGCGACCATGGCTGACGTGCCCACCGATCTGTCCTGCACCCGCCTCCATCACCAACCCGTCATGCCCACATACCACTGGCAGAAGTCCTCGTACTGCGCGCAGGGCGAAGCCTGCGTACACGTCGCAGCCCACAGCGGCTCCGTCCACCTCACCGAGAGCGGCGATCCCCGCGGGGTGATACTCCGGGCCGCCCCCGCCGCCTGGGCCGCCCTCGTCCGCGACATCAAGGAGTCCCGCGACCATGGCTGACGTACCCAGCGATCTGTCCTGGACCCGGGCCGCGCCCGACGACGTGGAGGGGCCCGGGCCCTGGATCGAGATCGCGTTCGGGCCCGGGGAACTCGTCCACCTCCGGGAGACCAGCGACCCCGGCACCGTCGTCACCACGACCCGGGCCAAGTGGGACGCCTTCACCAAGGGGGTCCAGGCCGGCGAGTTCGACCACCTCGTGGAGCCCGGCGGCCCGGGAACCGGCTGAGCGGCGTCAGGCCGCGTACTGGTACGCCGGGTACGTCAGATAGCCCGCGTCGCCGCCCTGGTAGTACGTGGCCTCGTCGACAGGCGCGATCGGGACGCCCGTACGCAGCCGCTCGACCAGGTCCGGGTTGGCGATGAACGCGCGCCCGAAGCTGATGAGTTCGGCGCCCAGCTCCAGCCAGCGCTCGGCATCGTCCCGCCCCGTCTGCTTGGGCTCCATCGGAACCGACGGGTTCACGATGAGGGTGCCCGGCCACACCCGGCGCAGCCCGAGCAGCACGTCCTCGCCGCTGGTGGCCTCCAGGTGTACGTAACCGAGCCCGAGCCGGGCCAGCTCGGTCAGCAGGGCGCCGTACAGCTCGGGGACATCGGTGTCCTGAACGCCCCAGAAGGTCGCGCCCGGCGAGAGCCGGATGCCGGTCCTGGCCCCGCCCACCGCGTCGACGGTGGCGGCGGCGGCCTCGACCACGAAGCGGATCCGGTTGGCGACCGGGCCGCCGTAACGGTCCGTACGCACATTGGCGTTGGACGAGAGGAACTGCGAGATCAGGTAGCCGTTCGCGCCGTGCAGCTCCACACCGTCGAAGCCCGCGTCAACGGCGCGCCGCGCGGCCTGCGCGTACGACAGGGCGTGCTCGGCCACCTCGCCGGTCTCCAGGGCGCGCGGCACCGGGGCGGGCTGTGGTCCGGTCGGTGTGAACACGTTGCCGGCGGCGGCGACGGCCGACGGCCCGACCGGCTGGAAACCGGTGGTGTCGGGGTG
>DATCWZ010000649.1:0-2454 GCA_036566065.1 Streptomyces sp.
ATGGCCATGCCCACGTAGAAGCGGCGGGTGCCCTGCCTGGTGCCGGCGACTGAGAGGTTCGTGGTCATCCCGATCTCCGAAGGGTTGCCTGAAGTATCTCCCTGCGTGGCCTCGACGTGGCCGTCACCGCTCGTACCAGGAACGCCCCAAACCGGCCTAACACATCGCCGCGTGGTCGGTGACGGTGTACTTCACCAGGAACGCCCGAATCCGGAAATCTTCGCCTCACCGCAGGCAGGTCGGTGATGGCGCCATCACCGGGTGAAGCGGGCTCGCGCTGGTCCATGCTGCCTGTGCCGGTGGCCGGCACGCGGGCGAGGGGGTTGGGGTACAGCAGCAAAGATGCCGGGCGGGCGGGAGCCCCGCAAATGTCGTGATTGGGCGGCTGAGTACGCGTCTACAGGTATACGCGGTAAAGCATTCATGCGTCATCCCACGATGACCCGGGAGAAACGATGACCTCGCCCCTTCGATACTTCGGCCTCTGCCTCGCCGCCCTCGCCACGGCCTGTGGCGAGGAAGCCCGCGATCCCGCCGCGCCGGAACCGACCACCCCGCAGCAAGTCGCGGCGCTGGAGGCCGTCACCACCGCGCCGGCGCTCCGGATTGACGCGCATGCCCTCTACTACTGCTATCACCCCGGCACGCCGTCGTGCATAGTCCTCAAGCACCAGCTCCGGATCACCAGCTCCGGCGCCGCGCTCAAGTGGACCGCATCGAGGGACAAGCCCTGGCTCGTTCTCTCATCTGCCGGCGGGACCACCCCGGGCACGCTGACCGTGTCGGTCAACCCTCAGGCGCTTCCTTCTCTACTCAATACCCTGCGGGGATCGGTCACCATTGCCGCCGCGGGCGCCTCGAACTCCCCTCAGACCGTCGTGGTGGAAGTGAACGGCCAGTTCCCGCCCGCCCTCGCGTTCAGCGACAGTGCGGTAGGCTTCTGCTACTCCCGGGGCAGCACCCGGTTTTGCGCCATACTCCAGGAAGACGTCCTCATCACCAGCACCAGAGCGCCGCTGGCGTGGCGCGCGAGGAGCAGCGTCTCCTGGCTCACCCTCCACCCAGCCAGCGGGACGACCCCGACCACCGTACGGGTGGTTGCGGATCTCGACAAGGTGCAGATCACCTTTGGTACCAGCGTGACAGGGTGGATCACCGTGTCGTCCGGCGCGGCATCCAACACTCCGCAGAGGATCCCGGTCAAGCTGCAGTTCTACAGCTCGCCGCCCCCGCACTAGCGGGCCGGGTGGGAACCGGCGAACCTCGCCCGGAAGCGGGGAGACTCCCCTCACGCCAGGGGCCTGCTCTGGTGCCTGCACGTATCACCTGACACATTCCTACCGGTCCACCTCTCCCATAGGCACTCTGCGCTCGAGGCGTCCCCTCATGACCAGCATGCCCGCGCCGCTCGTCCGTCGCCGGCGCCTCCGGTTCTACAACGGCATGTCGCTCCTGTTCGCCGCGATCGTTTTCGCCGGCTTCTACCGCACCTTCTACCTCTCGCCCTGGCTGAATGGCCCGGCGCTGTCGCCGCTCAGGATCGTGCACGGCGTCGCCTTCTCCGCCTGGATTCTGCTGTTCGTGGCGCAAACGACCCTGGTCGCTGCCGGGCGGACTGACATCCATCGCCGGCTTGGCGTTGCGGGGGTCGTGCTCGCCGCAGGGATGGTCGCATTGGGCACCGTTCTGGCCATCGGGAACGCGCGCGAGGGGCACGCGCCGCCGGGCATCCCGCCTCTGGTCTTTCTGATCATCCCGCTCTTCGACATGCTGGTGTTCCCGCTTCTGATTGCCGCGGCGGTGTGGTACCGAGGCCGGCCCGAGACGCACAAGCGCCTGATGCTGCTGGCGACGGTCAGCCTGCTCGCGGCGCCCGTCGCGCGGATCCCGACGGCTCTAGCCGCGGCGGGGCCGCTGTTCTACTTCGGGGTAGTGGATCTCCTGATACTGACCGGCGTGCTCTACGATTTCGTCACCCGGCGCAAGGTGCACCCGGTGTACGTCTGGGGTGGCCTGGCGATCCTGGCCTCGCAGGTCATCCGGATCGCGCTGAGCGGAACGAGCGCGTGGCTGGCCGTGGCGACGTGGCTGACCTCGTAGGCGGCGTCCGGCTTCCCTGGCGCTTCGACACCACCAGCGTCTGGCACACCATCCTCAAGGGCGCCTTCGGTCTCAACGCCCTGCTCGGACTGGGCCTGGTCGTCAAACTCCTGAGCCGCAACTGGGTCGATGCGGCCGGCGTCGGCGTGGCCGAAGCCCTGGTGGCCGGCTTCACCGTCATCTTCATCCGCCATCAGGAAGGGTCGCGCGGGACGCTGTTCAAGGACCGGGTCACGGTCGAGCCCAACGCCGTCCTCGGCGTCCCGCTTCCCGGCCCCCGCGGCTCGTACCCGCTCGAGCGGTTTCGTGGCGTCCAGGTCGAATTCCGCAGCGGACGACCGAACACCGACGCGA
>DATCWZ010000337.1:0-5114 GCA_036566065.1 Streptomyces sp.
TTCCGAAGCACGTTCCTGTTGTTGTTGTCAAGCCCCGAGATATGCCCTGACCTGCGAAAACGCCATTCAGGAGAAGCGGTTCTCGTGTTACTCTGGATAGCCACGGAAGGGGTACCTGTCACATGACGTTCAAGGTTGGCGACACCGTGGTCTATCCCCATCACGGGGCCGCGCTGATTGAGGCTATCGAAACTCGCCAGATCAAAGGCGTGGACAAGACCTACTTGGTGCTCAAGGTCGCTCAGGGCGACCTGACTGTCCGGGTGCCGGCGGACAATGCGGAGTTCGTCGGTGTGCGTGACGTGGTCGGGCAGGAGGGCCTGGAGCGGGTCTTCGAAGTCCTGCGCGCACCGTACGCCGAGGAGCCGACGAACTGGTCCCGACGCTACAAGGCAAATCTCGAAAAGCTCGCCTCGGGCGATGTCATCAAGGTCGCCGAAGTGGTGCGCGACCTGTGGCGCCGCGAGCGTGAGCGCGGTCTCTCCGCAGGTGAGAAGCGCATGCTCGCCAAGGCCCGCCAGATCCTGGTGAGTGAGCTCGCTCTCGCGGAGAACACCAACGAGGACAAGGCCGAGGCTCTGCTCGACGAGGTCCTCGCGTCCTGAACCGGACCACACCGGTCGTAACAATGCCGCGGTGCCCGCTGACCAGCCGTCTTCACGGTGGTGTCGTCGGGCACTGCGGCATGTCCGGACAGCATGCCAGGTGCGCCGCCACTGACCGAGCCGCCGCTGCGGCCCGCCCGACCAGGGGTCACGGAAGGGTCCCGGTCCAGGCAGGGCGTCGCGCCCGGCTCTCCCCCCGGCCTACGGTCGGGGGCACTCCCAGGCCATACCCATACCGGCCGTGGAAACAAACCTTCCGAAGCTTCGGAGTACAGCAACCGATGTCATCGATGTCACCGACGCCCCCCGAGCCCCGTCCGCACCGCACCGCCGCGGTGATCCCCGCGGCAGGCCGCGGCGTACGGCTCGGCCCCGGCACGCCCAAGGCCCTGCGCACCCTCGGCGGAACACCCATGCTCATCCACGCCGTACGGGCCATGGCCGCGTCCCGGGCCGTCTCGCTCGTCGTCGTCGTCGCACCGCCGGACGACGCGCCCGGGGTCAAGCACCTCCTCAACGAGCACGCCCTGCCCGAACGCACCGACTACGTCGTCGTGCCCGGCGGCGACACCCGCCAGGAATCGGTGCGGCTCGGCCTGGGCGCGCTGCCCGACGACATCACCGTCGTGCTCGTCCACGACGCCGCCCGCCCCCTCGTGCCCGTCGACACGGTGGACGCCGTCATCGAAGCCGTGCGGGACGGCGCGCCCGCCGTCGTACCGGCCCTGCGGCTCGCCGACACCGTCAAGGAAGTGGAACCCGGCGCCCCCGGCGAACCGGAACCCGTGCTGTCCACGCCCGTCCGCGCCAGACTGCGCGCCGTGCAGACACCCCAGGGCTTCGACCGCGACACACTCGTACGGGCACACGCGGCCACGGCCGTCGACGGCGACGGCGTGACCGACGACGCCGGGCTGGTGGAACGGCTCGGCACGCCCGTCGTTGTCGTACCCGGGCACGAAGAGGCGTTCAAGGTGACCAGGCCGCTGGACCTCGTCCTGGCCGAGGCGGTCCTCGCACGCCGGATGGCGCACGATGGCTTCTGAGCACGCCAGGGCCTCCGAGCAGCACACCGAACCCGCGCTCCCGCCCGTCATCCCGCGCGTCGGCATCGGCACCGACATCCACGCCTTCGAGGAGGGCCGCGAACTCTGGTGCGCGGGACTGCGCTGGGAGGGCGAGGGCCCCGGCCTGGCCGGGCACTCCGACGCCGACGTCGTCGCGCACGCCGCCTGCAACGCCCTGTTCTCGGCCGCCGGACTCGGCGACCTCGGGCAGCACTTCGGCACCGGTCGCCCCGAATGGTCCGGCGCTTCGGGCGTCACCCTGCTCACCGAGGCCGCCCGGATCGTCCGGTCGCAGGGCTACGAGATCGGCAACATCGCCGTCCAGGTCGTCGGCGTACGCCCGAAAATCGGCAAGCGCCGCGAGGAGGCCCAGAAGGTGCTGTCCGGCGCCGCCGGCGCGCCCGTCTCGCTCTCCGCCGCCACGTCCGACGGGCTCGGCTTCACCGGGCGCGGCGAGGGTCTCGCGGGCATCGCGACGGCGCTCGTCTACCGCGTCTCGGCCTGAGAGCCACCCCGGACGGCGCCCCCGCGCCCCCGGACGGCGCAGCCGTTGCCAAGAAGTTGTCGGAGGATTGCACAGGGGTCGCCGGGCACTGCCGCACGCCCACTACCCTTGAGGGGTGACTCTTCGCCTGTACGACACCGACGCCCGGCAGATCCGTGACTTCGTCCCGCTCACAGCGGGCTGTGTCTCGATCTACCTCTGTGGCGCGACCGTGCAGGCCGCCCCGCACATCGGGCACATCAGGTCCGGGCTGAACTTCGACATCATGCGCCGCTGGTTCGACTACCGCGGCTACCAGGTGACGTTCGTCCGGAACGTCACCGACATCGACGACAAGATCATCAGGAAGTCCGCCGAGCAGAACCGCCCCTGGTGGTCGATCGGGTACGCGAACGAGCGCGCGTTCAACGACGGGTACGACGCGCTCGGCTGCCTCCCGCCCACGTACGAGCCGCGGGCCACCGGCCACATCACCGAGATGATCGAGATGATGCGCGGCCTCATCGAGCGCGGCCACGCCTACGCGGCCGACGGCAACGTGTACTTCGACGTGCGCTCGTACGAGGGATATCTGTCGCTGTCCCACCAGGACCTCGACGACCTGCGCCAGCCCTCCGGCGACAACGAGACCGGCAAGCGCGACCAGCGGGACTTCGCCATGTGGAAGGCCGCCAAGCCCGGCGAGCCGAGCTGGGAGACCCCGTGGGGACGCGGCCGCCCCGGCTGGCACCTCGAATGCTCCGCCATGGCGCACAAGTACCTCGGCACCGCCTTCGACATCCACGGCGGCGGCATCGACCTGATCTTCCCGCACCACGAGAACGAGATCGCCCAGGCCAAGGCGTACGGCGACACCTTCGCGAAGTACTGGGTGCACAACGGCTGGGTCACCATGGCCGGCGAGAAGATGTCGAAGTCGCTGGGCAACTCCGTCCTCGTCGGCGACATGGTCAAGCGGTGGCGCCCCATCGTGCTGCGCTACTACCTCGGCACCCCGCACTACCGTTCGATGATTGAGTACAGCGAAGAGGCACTGCGCGAGGCGGAGTCGGCGTTCGCCCGCATCGAGGGCTTCATCCAGCGGGTCACCGAGAAGGCGGGGGAGACGGTCGCCCCGGCGGCCGAGGTGCCGCCCGCGTTCGCCGAGGCGATGGACGACGACCTGGGCGTGCCGCAGGCCCTCGCGATCGTCCACACCACCGTCCGGCAGGGCAACAGCGCGCTCGCCGCCGACGACAAGGAAGCCGCCGTCGCCCGCCTCGCGGAGGTGCGCGCCATGCTCGGCGTCCTCGGCCTCGACCCGCTCGACGAGCACTGGGCGGGCGGCGACAGCGGCGGCGACGACCTGCACGGCGTGGTCGACACTCTCGTACGTCTCGTGCTCGACCAGCGCGAGGCGGCCCGCTCCCGCAAGGACTGGGCGGCGGCCGACGCCATCCGCGACCAGCTCAACCAGTCCGGACTCGTCATCGAGGACAGCCCCAGCGGCCCCCGGTGGACCCTCGGACCGCGCTGAGCAACGCGGCCACCGCGCCGAGCGGTGACCCCGCGCACCGGTCTGACCAGCACAGGTGTGCCGCCCGGCATTCGGGCGGCACACTTTCACATACGTACATTCTTCTGAAGCAACGAAACAGGTAGGTCATGGCCGGGAACAGCCAGCGCAGGAACCGCCGCACATCCAACAAGAAGGGCATGCAGGTCGGCAGCGGCGGTAACCGACGCCGCGGTCTCGAAGGCAAGGGACCGACGCCGCCCGCCTCCGCCCGCAAGGGGCACAAGCAGAACCGGATCGCCGGTGCCCAGGCCAAGCAGGCCGCGGCCCGCCGTCCCGCGCCGCGCCGCGGCGGCCCGAAGGGCACGTCCGAGATGGTCGTCGGCCGCAATCCGGTCTTCGAGGCGCTGCGTGACGGCGTCCCCGCGACCACGCTGTTCGTCCAGCAGTACATCGACAACGACGAGCGGGTCCGCGAGGCCCTGCGGCTCGCGGCCGAGCGCGGCGGCATCAACCTGATGGAGGCGCCGCGCGCCGAGCTCGACCGGATGACGCGCGGTCTGAACCACCAGGGCCTCGTCCTCCAGGTCCCGCCGTACGAGTACGCGCACCCCGAGGACCTCACCGCCGCCGCGTACGACAACAACGAGGACCCGCTGATCGTCGCGCTCGACGGCGTCACCGACCCGCGCAACCTCGGTGCGATCGTCCGGTCCGTCTCAGCGTTCGGCGGCCACGGCGTGGTCGTCCCAGAGCGGCGTGCCGCCGGAATGACGGCGGGCGCCTGGAAGTCCTCCGCCGGTACCGCCGCCCGTACCCCGGTCTCCCGTGTCACCAACCTGACGCGGGCGCTGGAGGGGTACCAGAAGGAAGGCCTCACGGTCGTCGGCCTCGCGGCGGACGGCGAGCACACGGTGAAGGACCTGGAGGCGCTGTCGGGCCCGGTCGTCATCGTCATCGGCAGCGAGGGCAAGGGCCTGGGCCGCCTGGTCGGAGAGACCTGCGACTACCGGGTCCGGATCTCCATGCCGGGCGGCGCCGAGTCGCTGAACGCCGGTGTCGCCGCGGGCATCGTGCTGTACGAGGCGGCGCGCCGGCGCGCGTGAGGACCACGCACGGGGCCGGTCGCCGTACCCTCCCGGGGGCCGTTTTCCGTACGTGTGTCCACGCGCGTCGCGTCCCGGGGCCCGCTGACGGGCGCAAACCCCTGGCTGCTGCACGCTGTTGACGGGTCGCGGACACTTCGACCGCGTCAAGGCAGTGTCCTAAACACACATCACTCGGTTAGATGAGTGTGGACACCAGAACGCCTCGGTTCGACGAACAACCCGCCGCCCTGAGCATGACCAAGGTGGACTGCGACCCCGCGCAGGTCATCGTCAACCACGCCAGCTTCCGGGTGCAGCTCGCCCCCGGCCAGCGCGCCCGGCTGCGCGGTCCCG
>DATCWZ010000267.1:0-3275 GCA_036566065.1 Streptomyces sp.
CGCGAGTCGAAGATGAAGCGGTGCGCGTTGACGATCGCCGCCGGGCCGAAGTACTGGCCGTCGGCCCAGTACACCGGGCACGACGACGTGCACGCGGCGCACAGGATGCACTTGGTGGTGTCGTCGAAGCGCGCGCGCTCCTCGGCGGACTGCAGACGCTCGCGGGTCGGCTCGTGCCCCTTCGTGATGAGGAAGGGCATCACATCGCGGTACGCCTGGAAGAACGGCTCCATGTCGACCACGAGGTCCTTGAGGAGCGTGAGGCCCTTGAGGGCCTCGATCAGGATCGGCTCCTCGGGGTTGATGTCCTTGATCAGCGTCTTGCAGGCGAGCCTGTTCTTGCCGTTGATCCGCATCGCGTCGGAGCCGCAGATGCCGTGCGCGCAGGAGCGGCGGAAGGTCAGGCTGCCGTCCATCTCCCACTTGATCTTGTGCAGAGCGTCGAGCACCCGCTCCTTCCGGTCGATCTCCAACCGGAAGTCCTGCCAGTGGGCCTCGTCGGAGATCTCGGGGTTGAAGCGGCGGATGCGGAAGGTGACCGTGATGAACGGGGAATCGGCGAAGCCGGGCTCCGGGGTGTTGCCCGCGGTCTTTTCCAGAGACGGGGTAGCCATCAGTACTTACGCTCCATCGGCTGGTAGCGGGTCTGGACGACCGGCTTGTAGTCGAGCCGGATCGACTCGGTGCCGTCGTCGGCGACCTCGCGGTACGCCATGGTGTGGCGCATGAAGTTGACGTCGTCGCGGTTGGGGAAGTCCTCGCGGTAGTGACCGCCGCGGGACTCCTTGCGGGCCAGCGCGGAGGTCGCCATGACCTGGGCCAGGTCGAGCAGATTGCCCAGCTCGACGGCCTCCAGCAGGTCCGTATTGAACCGCTTGCCCTTGTCCCGGATGGACACGTTCCGATAGCGCCGCCGCAGCTCGGCGATCTTGTCGACCGCCGTTTTGATGGTCTGCTCGGTGCGGAACACCATCACATTGGTGTCCATGCACTCCTGCAGCTCCAGCCGGAGCGCCGCGACCCGCTCGCTCCCCGTCGACGCGCGCAGCCGTTCGACCTGGTCAATGACGAACCGCGCGGGGTTCTCCGGAAGCTCCACGTAGTCGTTCATCGCCGCGTACTCGGCGGCGGCGATGCCCGACCGGCGCCCGAAGACGTTGATGTCGAGCAGCGAGTTGGTGCCGAGCCGGTTGGCGCCGTGCACGGAGACGCAGGCGACCTCGCCGGCGGCGTACAGGCCCGGGACGACGGTGGTGTTGTCGGCCAGCACCTCGCCCTGGACGTTGGTCGGGATACCGCCCATGGCGTAGTGCGCGGTCGGCTGGATCGGGATCGGGTCCGTGTACGGCTCGATGCCGAGGTACGTACGGGCGAACTCGGTGATGTCCGGGAGCTTCGCGTCGAGCTGCTCCGGCGGCAGGTGCGTCAGGTCGAGGTAGACGTGGTCGGCGTCGGGGCCGCAGCCGCGTCCCTCGCGGATCTCCGTATAGATGGAACGCGAGACGACGTCGCGGGAGGCGAGGTCCTTCATGACAGGCGCGTACTTCTCCATGAAGCGCTCGCCGTCCTTGTTGCGCAGGATGCCGCCCTCACCGCGGGCGCCCTCCGTCAGCAGGATGCCCATGCGCCAGATGCCCGTCGGGTGGAACTGGAAGAACTCCATGTCCTCCAGCGGCAGCCCGCGGCGGTACGCGGCGGCCTGGCCGTCCCCGGTCAGGGTGTGCGCGTTCGACGTCACCTTGAAGAACTTGCCGGTGCCGCCGGAGGCGAAGACGACCGCCTTCGCCTGGAAGACATGGACCTCGCCGGTGGCCAGTTCGAACGCGACGACGCCCGCGGCCCTGCGGACCCCGTCGACCTCCTGGAGGAGCAGGTCGAGGACGTAGAACTCGTTGTAGAACTCCACACCCTCCTTGACGCAGTTCTGGTACAGCGTCTGGAGGATCATGTGACCGGTGCGGTCCGAGGCGTAGCAGGAGCGTCGCACCGGCGCCTCACCGTGGTTGCGGCTGTGACCGCCGAAGCGGCGCTGGTCGATCGTGCCGTCGGGCGTGCGGTTGAACGGCAGGCCCATCTTCTCCAGGTCGAGGACGGAGGCGATGGCCTCCTTCGCCAGGATCTCGGCGGCGTCCTGGTCGACCAGGTAGTCGCCGCCCTTGATCGTGTCGAAGGTGTGCCACTCCCAGTTGTCCTCCTCCACGTTGGCGAGCGCGGCGGCCATCCCGCCCTGCGCGGCGCCCGTGTGGGAACGGGTCGGGTAGAGCTTGGTCAGCACGGCGGTACGGCTGCGCTTGGTCGCCTCGATGGCCGCGCGCATACCGGCGCCGCCCGCGCCGACGATGACGGTGTCGTACGTGTGGATCTGCATGATTTCCTCTGGTCCTCCGGCCCGGCGCCGGCGCCTAGCGGATGTCCGGGTCGAAGGTGTAGATCACCAGCGTGCCCAGCAGGACGGTGAACACCGTGGCGGTGTACAGGAGCATCTTCAGCCAGAAGCGGGAGCTGTCCCGTTCGGCGTAATCGTTGATGACCGTACGCAGGCCATTGGCGCCGTGCAGCATGGCGAGCCACAGCATGCCCAGGTCCCACAACTGCCAGAACGGCGAGGCCCAGCGGCCCGCGACGAAGGCGAATCCGATCTTGGAGACGCCGCCGTCCAGCACCAGTTGGATCAGCAGGTGGCCCAGGACGAGGACGACCAGCACGATGCCCGACAGGCGCATGAAGAGCCAGGCGTACATCTCGAAGTTGGTGCGCGAGCCCTTGGGCGTCTTCGACGTCCGGGCGCGCGGAGGCACGATCACCGGAGCCGGGTGGTCGGCGTCGTAGAGGCTCACGCTCTCGACGTCCCCGATCGCGGAGTATGAAGAGGTCTCGGCGGACATGGGCCTCAGCTCCCGAAGACTTCGCGTACGGCGTGGCCGAGGACGGGGTACAGGGCCCCGGCCATCAGCACGACCCAGATGCCCACCGCGCCCCAGAGCATCTGCTTCTGGTAGCGCGGGCCCTGGGACCAGAAGTCCACGGCGACGACCCGCAGACCGTTCAGCGCGTGGAACAGGACGGCCGCCACCAGGCCGTACTCGAGAAGGGCGACGACCGGTGTCTTGTAAGTGGCCACGACGTCGTCGTACGCCTCGGGGGAGACACGGACGAGAGCCGTGTCCAGGACGTGTACGAACAGGAAGAAGAAGATGAGGACACCGGTGACTCGATGAGCCACCCAGGACCACATGCCTTCCCGGCCGCGGTACAGCGTTCCAGCCGGCACGGAA
>DATCWZ010000395.1:0-3582 GCA_036566065.1 Streptomyces sp.
CCCCGCGAACGCCACCCCGTACCGCCCGTTCGCACTCGGGGGAACCGGCGCGGTACCCCCGCCCACCTGCCGCTTCGCGAGCTGCACCTCGGCCAGCACCACCCCGACCGTGGCCGCACCGATCAGCCCGACGCTCCCGCCGCCATAGGCAGCGCCCGCCGCGATCCGCCGTGCCACCCTCGCCCTCGACACAGTCCGGTCCACCTCCTCGTCGCCCGTACAGCCGTACACCGTTCTGTACACACAGCTACTGCCCCGTAGAGGGCGTAGCCCAATCGCTTCACCCAATCTCGTGCCCGTACGCATACTCTGGCCGGACCATCTCGGAGACCCCGGAGTACACACGGTGCAATTCCACGATTCGATGATCAGCCTTGTCGGCAACACCCCGCTGGTGAGGCTGCGCAATGTGACAGCAGGCATTCAGGCGACAGTCCTGGCCAAGGTCGAATACTTCAACCCCGGCGGTTCGGTGAAGGACCGCATCGCGCTGCGCATGATCGAAGCGGCCGAGCAGAGCGGCGAGCTCAAGCCCGGCGGCACGATCGTCGAGCCGACCAGCGGCAACACCGGCGTCGGCCTCGCCATCGTCGCCCAGCAGAAGGGCTACAAGTGCATCTTCGTCTGCCCGGACAAGGTGTCCACGGACAAGATCAACGTGCTGCGCGCGTACGGCGCCGAGGTCGTCGTCTGCCCGACGGCCGTTGACCCGGAGCACCCGGACTCGTACTACAACGTGTCCGACCGCCTGGTCCGCGATACGCCGGGAGCCTGGAAGCCCGACCAGTACTCCAACCCGAACAACCCGCGCTCGCACTACGAGACCACGGGTCCCGAACTCTGGGACCAGACGGACGGGAAGATCACCCACTTCGTCGCGGGCATCGGCACCGGCGGCACGATCACCGGCACCGGCCGTTACCTCAAGGACGTCAGCGACAACCGCGTCCAGGTCATCGGCGCCGACCCGGAGGGCTCGGTCTACTCGGGCGGCTCAGGGCGCCCGTACCTCGTCGAGGGCGTCGGCGAGGACTTCTGGCCGAGCGCCTATGACCGTACGGTCACCGACGAGATCGTCGCGGTCTCCGACAAGGACTCCTTCCAGATGACCCGCCGCCTCGCCAAGGAGGAGGGCCTGCTCGTCGGCGGCTCCTGCGGCATGGCGGTCGTGGCCGCCCTGGAGGTCGCCAAGCGCCTCGGCCCCGACGACGTGGTCGTCGTCCTGCTGCCCGACAGCGGCCGCGGCTACCTCAGCAAGATCTTCAACGACGAGTGGATGGCGGACTACGGCTTCCTGGACGACACGGGCACATCGGCGCGGGTCGGCGCGGTCCTCGACTACAAGGAGGGCCCGCTGCCGCACCTCGTCCACATGCACCCCGAGGAGACCGTCGGCGAGGCGATCGACGTACTGCGCGAGTACGGCGTCTCCCAGATGCCGATCGTGAAGCCCGGCGCGGGCCACCCGGACGTCATGGCCGCCGAGGTCATCGGCTCCGTCGTGGAACGCCAGCTCCTGGACGCCCTGTTCACCCAGCGCGCCACGCTCACCGACCCGCTGGAGAAGCACATGTCGGCCCCGCTGCCGCAGGTCGGCTCCGGCGAACCGGTCGAGGACCTGATGGCCGTACTCAGCGGCCCGGACGGCGCCGACGCGGCGATCGTCCTGGTGGAGGGCAAGCCGAAGGGCGTGGTGAGCAGGCAGGACCTGCTGGCTTTCCTGGCGAAGGACGCGAGCCCGAAGTAAGGGGCGCCGGGCACAGCGACCGGTGAGGGATGTACGGGGACGGCGCGCCCCCGCACACCCCTCACCCGGCCCCTCACTCCCCCTACTGCCGCTCCCGGAACCACGGCCACCCCCGGGCGGCATGGACCGTGTTCACCGCGACGATCCCCAGCCAGGCCACGACGAGCCCCTCGATCCCGGCATTGGCGACGCCGATCGCCGACAACGGGATGGCCAGGCCCAACGAGATGATCCCGAAGCCGAACCGCTCCCCGAACCTCCCACCCGCCCCGGAAGGCGGCGTGCTGCCGCGGGCGACCACCATCTGCTGCTCGGCGAGATGCCGCCGCACATGCCGGTCCAGCGTCCCGTCGAGCCGCTGCTCGACCTTCTCCAGGAACGAGTCGATGAGCGCGGACTCGTACTCGGGCCCCAGCTCGCCGCGGGCCTGCAGGGTGGCATCGAGCTCTCGTTTGAGCTCGGGATCACGGGCTTCCATAGCCGTACCGTACGAAAATCAGCCGCCCCGGTCAGTGGTGCTACCCCCCCACTTCACGCACCGGCAATCCCGAAATGGGCGTCGGCGGCCCCGGGCGGTCCCGGCCGGGCCGGCGTAGCGTTGAACAGGGGAACGGAGAGAGGGGCTGCGGCCATGCCCAGCACGAAACCCCTTGCACGCAACGCCCACCGCACCTCCGAGGCACGCGCCCGCCAGGTGAATGAGGCAGAACTCCGCGCCACCTTGTCCGTTTACCGCGAGCTGTACGACGAGGACTGGCAACGCCCGACGGCATGCACGGGCTGGACGGTACGCGACATGCTCGCCCACGTAGTTGGCCAGTACGAGGAGCTGCCCCGCCCCTGGCTCACCGTTCGCCGGGTCCGCCGCGGCCGCCAGACCCACCCCCGCCTGGGCCCGCACGACGGCCACAACGAGTGCCAGATCGAGGACCGCCGCGCCATCCCCGGCCGCGAGCTCATAGGCGAACTGGCCCACTACGCCCCCCAGGGCCTGCGCGCCCTGCGCCGAATGCCCATACCGCTGCGACGCACGGTGCGCCTGAGCCTGCTCTACCCGGAGGCGAAGGGGCTGGCCGAGGACTCGATGGCCTACCTCAACAACGTCCTGATCGCCCGCGACACCTGGATGCACCGGGTGGACCTCGGCGACGCCACGGGAGCC
Organism: Streptomyces sp.; assembly: GCA_036566065.1. Lineage (GTDB taxonomy): Bacteria > Actinomycetota > Actinomycetes > Streptomycetales > Streptomycetaceae > Streptomyces. The sequence continues at coordinate 2,910 of DATCWZ010000395.1, forward strand.
GAGCTCACGCTGGACGCGCACGACAGGGAGATCGTGGACCAGGTGGTCCTCGACCTGGCCCTCGCCTGGAAGGGCCCACCGGCCGAACTGATCCTCCACGGCCCGGCAGGCGGCAGCCGCCAACTCGGCACCGGCACCCCGGAGGCCACGCTCCACGCGGACGCGATCGCCTTCGCCCGCCACGTATCGGGCCGCCCACCCCGAGGCCTCCTCGACCTGGAGGGCACCCCCGAAGCCCGCACCGCCCTATCCGCAGCCCGCGTCCCGTTCTGACTGGACCGGGTCGTGGCTATTCACGCTGCGGCGAGGGTGATTTCGGCCCAAACCGTCTTACGGGGAACGGGTCCGGGAACAACCCCCCACCGATCGGCGAGGCCCCCGACGATCAGCAACCCGCGCCCCGATTCCGTATCGGCATCGCCAGAAAGGGCCGCGCCGCCGCCCGCCAACGGAAGCCGATCCCCTCGTGTATCGGTCACCTCGATGCGCAGCAGTGAGTCGTCGTCATGGACGGTGAGGTCGAGCCGGAAGTCACGCCCGGGCACGCGGCCGTGGATCACGGCGTTGTTGGCCAGTTCGGCGACAACATGCGCGGCAGCCTCGGAGGGCACCCCCCAGTGCCCCAGATGCGCGACGGTGAGCAACCGCGCCAGCCGGGCCGCCCGACGGGTCG
>DATCWZ010000710.1:0-3332 GCA_036566065.1 Streptomyces sp.
CAGCGGTGGCCGCGAGGGCCCCCACCGCGCCGCCGGCCGCCAGAACACCACGTCTGGACAAGCTCATTCAGCAACCTCCAAGATCGCGCCGACTGTCATGGTCACGCACGCTAGCGCGGGCACGGTCCGCGCGGAACGACCCCGACCGGGCAGATTCGGGCACCTCGCCCGGCCCTCTTCCCGGATGACATACCGACTGGTTAGTCTGCCAGGGCAGTCGGCTGAGAGGGGCGGGACGATGAGTACGGTGCAGGGCGCGGGCGTTGTGGTCACCGGGGCCGGAGGCGGCATCGGAGCCGCACTGGCCCGCAGATTCGCAGCAGGCGGCGCGCGAGTCGTGGTCAACGACCTGGACGAGGGCAGGATCAAGGCGCTGGCCGAGGAGATCGGGGGCACCGCGATCGCGGGCGACGCCTCCCGGATCGTGGCGGAGGCGCGCGACGCGCTGGACGGCACGGTGGATGTGTACTGCGCCAACGCGGGCCTCGCGTCGCCCGGCGACGCCTTCGCCGACGAGGAGGTCTGGGCCGCCGCCTGGGACGTCAATGTGATGGCCCACGTCCGCGCGGTCAGGGAACTGCTGCCGGACTGGCTGGAGCGCGGCAGCGGACGCTTCGTCGCCACCGCGTCGGCGGCCGGGCTGCTCACGATGATCGGCGCGGCCCCGTACAGCGTCACCAAGCACGGCGCGGTCGCCTTCGCCGAATGGCTCGCCCTGACCTACCGTCACCGCGGCCTCAAGGTCCATGCCATCTGCCCGCAGGGCGTGCGTACGGACATGCTCACCGCCGCCGGTTCCGCGGGGGAACTCGTGCTCGCCCCCAGCGCGATCGAGCCCGAGGCCGTCGCCGAGGCGCTGTTCGACGCCATGGCCGAGGACCGCTTCCTGGTCCTGCCGCACCCCGAGGTGGCGGGGTACTACACCGCCCGGGCCGGTGATCCCGACCGCTGGATCGGCAGTATGAACCATCTTCAGCGCAAGTGGGAGGCGAGCGGCGCATGACCGGTTCGATCTACGCGGCGAAGCCGTGGCTCGCCCTGCTCACCGAGGCCCAGCGGGCACCGGTCAGCCCGCCCGAAACCGTGCTGCACGCTTTCAGGGACGCCGTCACCCGCGCGCCCGGGCACACCGCGTTCGTCTACTTCGACGGGCGCCTCACCTACCGCGAGACCGACGAGCTCTCGGACTCCGTGGCGGGCCATCTCGCGGCCGAGGGGCTGCGCCGTGGCGACCGTGTCGCGATCATGCTGCAGAACAGCCCGCACTTCGTGCTGGCGCTCCTCGGCGCCTGGAAGGCCGGTGCGACCGTCGTCCCGCTCAACCCGATGTACAAGTCCGGCGAGGTCGGCCACGTACTGAAGGACGCCGGGGTGAGCGCCCTGATCTGCTCCGACCGGGCCTGGGATTCGTATCTGCGGGAGACCGCCGAGGCCGCCCCGAGCGTACGGATCGCCGTCACCGCCTGCGAGCTGGACCTCCAGAGCGTCGACGACCCGCGGGTCCTCGGCTTCGAACGGCTGCCCGCGCCCGGCCCCGACGAGTGGGCCACCGATCTGCTGGCCGCCGCCCGCAGAGGACTGGCCGCGCCCGCCGGCCGCGAACTCACCGCCGCGGACGTGGCCCTGATCAGCTACACGTCAGGGACCAGCGGCACGCCCAAGGGCGCCATGAACTCGCACGGCAACATCATGATCAACGCCGAGCGGCAGCGCACCGGGCACCCGATAGCCGAGGGCTCCACCTACTTCGCCCTCGCCCCGCTCTTCCACATCACCGGCATGGTGTGCCAGCTCGCCGCCTGCATCGGCAACGCGGGCACCCTCGTCCTCGCCTACCGCTTCGAGGCGGGCGTCGTGCTGGAGGCGTTCGCCGAGCACCGCCCCGCCTACACCGTCGGACCGTCGACCGCGTTCATGGCGCTCGCCGCCCATCCGGACGTCACTCCCGGCCACTTCGCGTCGTTCGAGGTGATCTCGTCGGGCGGCGCGCCGCTGCCGCCCGCGCTCGTCGAGAAGTTCCGGGCCGGCTTCGGCCCGTACATCCGCAACGGATACGGACTCACCGAGTGCACCGCCCCGTGCGCCGCGGTGCCCCCGGAGCACGAGGCACCCGTCGACCCGGTCTCCGGGACGCTCTCCGTGGGCCTGCCCGGACCCGACACGGTGGTGCGGATCATCGACGAGAAGGGCGACGACGTGCCCTTCGGGGAGCAGGGCGAGATCGCCGTACGCGGACCGCAGGTCGTCTCCGGCTACTGGAATCTGCCCGAGGCCACCGAGGCCGCCTTCCCCGGCGGCGAACTGCGCACCGGGGACATCGGCTTCATGGACGCCGAGGGCTGGCTCTATGTCGTGGACCGCAAGAAGGACATGATCAACGCCTCCGGGTTCAAGGTCTGGCCGCGCGAGGTGGAGGATGTCCTCTACACCCATCCAGCCGTCCGCGAGGCGGCCGTCGTGGGCGTCCCTGACGAATACAGGGGCGAGACCGTCCGCGCCTACGTCAGTCTGCGCCCCGGCACGGATGTGGAGCCGGGCGAACTGGGCGCGTACTGCAAGGAGCGGCTCGCCGCGTACAAATACCCGCGCGAAGTGGAGATCCTGCCGGAGCTTCCGAAGACCGCGAGTGGGAAGATCCTCAGGCGGGAACTGCGTTCCCCCCGGTAGAACAGTGCGTATACGGACGAGAGGGCAGGTGGCGGCCATGGCCAAGGCGACGGACGGGAACGGTACGCCCGTTCCTCAACGGCTGCTGGCCGCCGCCACCCGGCTCTTCGCCGAGCGGGGCTACGAGCGGACATCGGTCCAGGAGATCGTGGAGGCGGCGGGCGTCACCAAAGGCGCCCTCTACCACTACTTCGGCTCCAAGGAGGACCTCCTCCAGGAGGTGTACGCGCGGGTGCTGCGGCTCCAGCAGGAGCGGCTCGACGCCTACGCGGACTCCGCGGAGCCGATCGAGCAGCGGCTGCGCGGCGCGGCGGCCGATGTGGTGGTCACGACCATCGAGAATCTCGACGACGCCGCGATCTTCTTCCGCTCGATGCATCATCTGAGCCCGGAGAAGAACAAGCAGGTGCGGATGGAGCGGCGCCGCTACCACGAGCGCTTCCGCGCACTCGTCGAGGAGGGACAGCGCAGCGGGGTGTTCTCCACCGCGACCCCCGCCGACCTGGTCGTCGACTACCACTTCGGCTCGGTCCACCATCTGTCCACCTGGTACCGCCCGGACGGCCCGCTCAGCCCGCAGGAGGTCGCCGACCACCTGGCGGACCTGCTGCTGCGCGCCCTGCGCCCCTGACGCCGGGCGCCGGCACCGGGCCGCCGGTCAGCTG
>DATCWZ010000729.1:0-2447 GCA_036566065.1 Streptomyces sp.
CGTCCGCAGTCTCTGCGTCTGCCTCCGCCTCCGCCTCCGCCAGCCGGGCCGCCACGGCGTCGAGTCCGCCGGTACGCCGCAGCTCGGCCAGCTCCGCCAGGTTCCAGGCCGCCGAGCCCACCACGCTCATGCTCCGCGGCCCGCGCCGCTGCACCACTCCGCGCACCAGCAGCAGCCAGGAGTGGAAGACGGTGTGCGCGCAGGTGGCATGGCTGTCGTCGAAGAAGGCCAGGTCGACCAGGCCCGTCCCGTCGTCCAGGGTGGTGAAGATGACCCGGCGCCCGGAGCGGATCGGTGGGGTCTGGGTGGCTGCCTTGGCGCCCGCGACCAGCACGGCCTCCCCGTGCCGCGCCTCCCGCAGCCGCTTGGCGGAGACCGCGCCGAGCTCCTTCAGGAACGCGTAGTGATCGCTCATCAGATGGCGTGACACATCCATGCTCAGGACACCGAGCTCGGCACTGAGGCGCTCCGCGTCGTTGAGGTCGGGCAGGCCGATGGAGGCGGTCCCGCGGCCGCCGCCGAGCGGGAGCTGGTCGCCCAGGGCCCCCGAACCGGAGTTCCGCTGGGCGCGGTGGAGCTCGGACAGATGCAGCAGCAGATCCCGCCGGTTGGCGCCGAACGCGTCCAGCGCGCCGACCTGGGCCAGCCGTTCGGCGGCCGGTTTTCCGGGCCGGGCCCGCTGCCAGAAGTCCAGCAGCGAGGAGTAGGGCTGCCCGGCCTCGATCCTGGCGACCTCCGCCTCGCTGATGCCGTGGACATCCGAGAGCGCGAGCCGCAGCCCCCACCGCTCCGTACCCTCACCTTCCCCTTCACCGGACACCAGTTCGATCCGGTGGTCGGCCGCCGACCGGTTCACATCCAGTGGCAGCACCGGCACCCCGCGCCTGCGCGCGTCCGCGAGCAGCAGCCGTTTCGGGTACATCCCGGGGTCGTGCGTGAGCAGCCCGGCGTAGAAGGCGGCCGGGTGGTGTGCCTTGAGCCAGGCCGACTGGTACGTCGGTACGGCGAAGGCGACCGCGTGCGCCTTGCAGAAGCCGTACGAGCCGAACGCCTCGATGATCTCCCAGGTCCGGGCGATCACTTCCGCGCCGTACCCCTTCTCCGCCGCCCGCCGGGCGAACCAGACCCTGATCCGGCCCTGCGACTCGGGGTCGGAGAGCCCGCGCCGCACCCGGTCCGCCTCGCCCCGGCCGCAGCCGGTCATGATGTCCACCATTTCGATGATCTGTTCGTGGAAGACGACCACGCCGTAGGTGGAGCGCAGCGGCTCCTCCAGGTCGGGGTGCGGATAGCGGACGGGCGCACGGCCGTGCCGGGCCTCGATGAACGGGCGCACCATGTCGGCGGCGACGGGCCCGGGCCGGAACAGCGAGATGTCGACCACCAGGTCGTGGAAGACGGCGGGCTGGAGCCGGCCGACCAGATCGCGCTGGCCCGGCGACTCGATCTGGAAGCAGCCCAGCGTCTCGGCGCTCCTGATCAGCCGGTACGTCTCCGGGTCGTCCTGCGGTACGGCGTCCAGGTCGAGCTCCCGGCCCGTGGCCCGCTTCAGCTCGGCGACCGCGTGCGCCATCGCCGACTGCATCCGTACACCCAGCACATCGAGCTTGAGCAGCCCGAGGTGTTCCACGTCGTCCTTGTCGAACTGCGCCATCGGAAAGTGCTCGCCGCTGGTGGGCATGACCGGCGTACGCCGCAGCAGCGAGTCGTCCGACAGCAGCACCCCGCACGGGTGCATGGCGATACCGCGCGGCAGGGCGTCCAGTGCCTCCACCAGTTCCCAGAGCCTGCCGTACCTCTCCTTCTCCCCGGCCACGGCACGCAGCTCGGGCAGCTCCTCCATCGCGGCGCGGGCGTCCCTGGCCCGGATGTGCGGGAACGCCTTGGCCAGCCGGTCCGTCTCGGCGGGGTCCATGGAGAGCGCGGCCCCGACATCGCGGATGGCGTGGCGCACCCGGTAGGTCTCGGGCATGGAGACGGCCGCGACCCGCTCGGCGCCGAAGCGTCCGATGATCGCGCGGTAGACGTCCAGCCGGCGGGCCGACTCGACGTCGATGTCGATATCGGGCAGTACGAAGCGCCGCTTGGACAGGAAGCGTTCCATCAGCAGCCCGTGCTCGACCGGGTCGGCGTGCGCGATCCCCAGGAGATGGTTGACCAGGGAGCCCGCGCCGGAGCCGCGCGCGGTGACCCGGATGCCCATCCTCTTCGCGTCGTCGACGACCTGAGCGACTGTCAGGAAGTAGGAGGCGAAGCCGTGGTGGGCGATGATGTCCAGCTCGTGGTGCATCCGCTCCCAGTGGTCGCGCTTGCGGTCGTGGCCGAGCAGCACCATGCCCGCGGCGGCGCGGGAGGCGAGGACCCGCTGCGCGGTGCGCTGCCCGGCGCCGACGAGACGCGGCTCGGGGAAGTGGACGGTGCCCAGGCCGAGGTCGTCGGCCGGGTCG
>DATCWZ010000285.1:0-3032 GCA_036566065.1 Streptomyces sp.
TGGGACACGGCGGCGTCGGCGACGGCCGACGTGTACACGGCCGCGCTGAGCGGCCACCGCCGACGCGTACGGACGCGTCACGGCTGAGGGCGGCGCGCGCCCCTCTGCCGTACCCTCGCACCATGGCTGACGTACCCGACGAAACGACAGTGGCACAGGTCATCGAGGCGGCGCTGAAAGACGCGGAGCTCGAATGGGAGAGCCCCGAACCCGGCAGTTACGTCGTCAAACTGCCCGGCACGCGCAAGCTGTCCACCACCTGTTCCCTGATCGTCGGCAAGCATTCCCTTTCACTGAACGCCTTCGTCATCCGTCACCCGGACGAGAACGACGCGGCCGTGCACCGCTGGCTGCTGGAGCGCAACCTGCGCCTGTTCGGGGTGAGTTACGCCATCGATCCGCTGGGCGACATCTACCTGGTCGGCAGGCTTCCGCTCTCCGTGGTCACGCCGGACGAGCTGGACCGGCTGCTGGGAACGGTGCTGGAGGCGGCGGACGGTTCCTTCAACACGCTGCTCGAACTGGGTTTCGCGAGTGCGATCCGCAAGGAGTACGCCTGGCGGGTGTCGCGCGGGGAGTCCACCCGGAACCTGGACGCGTTCACGCATCTGACGGAGCGCCCGGACGCACGCTGACCGGTTCCGGTCTCAGGGGAGCGGTACGAGCCTGACCACCGTCACGGTCAGGACCGACCCCGAGACGTAGTAGAGGACGATGGACCCGGACACGGTGGCCTCGCGCCGGTCCCGTTCACGCTTGACGGCGGACGACGCGTGTCCGTACGGATCGCGCCCCAGGGTCCGCGCCATGGCGTTCCGGAACGAGTCACCGTCCCGCATCTTGGCCAGGGTGTCATCGGCGGGCGGTGCGTAGGAGATGCGGAAGCTCAAGCGACGCTCCGCCTTTCGGCCTCGTCCTGTGCCAGCCGGTCCAGGATCTGCTCGGCCTCGGGATCGGGTACGGACTCCAGCATCCAGTGCCGCATGACGGCCTGGATCTCGTGCACGCCGGCGCCGTTGATGGCCCGGTCGAACTCCGCACGTCTCGCCTCGGGCAGCGCGGCCCGGATGGCCGGGATGCTGTTGGGCACCTCGACCTCGGTACCGCCGACAAAGGTCCTCAGGGCCTCGCCCATGACCGCTCCCTCCGCCCTTCTCGCTCTCCCTGCTTCCCGTACCCCGACGCCGGAGAACCCGACCGCCACGGTAACGGGTACGGCCCGATCTGCCCCCGGTACGCCCGGAATCGAGTTCACGCCAAGGGCGCGGAGAAGCCCCCGACGTGCGGCGAACCGCAGGTGGGGGGCTTCTCCGGACTCTCGCCGTGGCGGCACGGGACGGGGCGCGTCACTTGATGGCGTATCACGTCTCGACGTGCTGCGACGTGCGATGCCCACAGGGTACGAGAGGATGTGCCGATCCCGGGCCCGTGATGGGGACGCGGATCATCGTCGTACACGGCCCGCCATCGCCCTTGTAGTCATTGCACCCACACATCGGATAGGGAGGGAAAGGCAGCTTCGCCCTGCACGGACTCCCGAACCAGCCCTGCTCGGGGACCGGCTCCATCCCTGCTCGCGCAAGGTGGTCCGAGGCTTGCCTCCGTGCGTCGATGACCAAGTGCGCGGCCTGCTCCCAGGCGCCTGACTGCTCGTCAGTGAGAACGTCCTGGTGGGGAATCTCTGACACTCCTGCACTCCTTGCTGTGGGGCGGAGCAGCCAGTCGTATCCGAGGCGAGTGCGGCGACCGGCGCGGCACGCACGGATTGCGCCGCATGCCGGTCCCGCCATCCACCGGTCGGAGCAGGGCCGGCCGCTTGCGAGCGCGCCGAGGGTCAGGGCCTCACCCCGGAACTGATCGAGCCCGGGTACGTCGTCGGGCTCCTCCTGCTGCGACGGTCAACCGCGTCATACGGCCAGACTGGGGTCGACCTACTCGGCGTCGCGCCTGCGGCTCCAGTCCCGCTGTCCGAGCCGCCTGATTCGCCAGGCAGGCAGCGGGTGGCTGGCCTCCATGACGATGAAGTGCGCCATGTCGATCAGCATGCGTCGAACAGATGAGATGGGGACGAGCAGGTCGTCCCATTGGCCATAGTAGGCATGGAGGCGAATCTGATCGTCTGAGACGCGCTCCAGGAGGCAGCTTTCCACGCCCAGTTGCAACTCGTCACCAGCCTCGATCCTGAGCCATTGCGTCAGGACGGACGAGACCGCCCAGTCAGCCCCACACTGCGCTACGAATTCCTCTGCTGCCCATCGCAAAGTTTGCGGAGTGTCTTCAGGTGCCCTGATCACGGTCAGGCCGAAGGCGGGAGCGACTTGATGTATCGCGCCGTCCTCGCCCTTGTCAAAGGCGGGGATCTCTTCGAGCCCGAACACCCAGGCGCCTTCCGAGGCACTGGCAGGGTTGTTTACAGGGATCATCTGCACGACGATGCCATACCCGTCGCAGCGCGCAGCCAACGAGGACACCGAGATGCCTCGCTTGGATGCTGTGTCTCTCACCTGCGCTGGCGGTCCGCAGACGTTCACGCTCGTCCGCCGCTGTCCCTCGGCGTTGTCGCGCAGTTGGACACTCACCGCTGAAACGGCCAGTCACGCACCGGACGGTTGTCAGTGCCGGTCGCTAAGGTCTCAAGGCGCGGGTCGGTTTCCGGGGGTTCCAGCTTTGAAGGGAATGGTTGCATCCCCGGCCTGTTTGGAGGTGGCCCGGAGAATCGTCCGGGACCTAACCGACGGCCGGGCTATGTTGATGGCCAGCAGTGACCTGCCTGAGCCGACCGCGTACCAGTTGCTTGCGTGGGCATCACGTGGAAATGCCTCCGATCCGCGCCGCAAGCGCAGGTCGGAGGCATGATCAAAAAAGGCTACTTCTTCTTGCCCTGGTTCTTTACGGCCTCGATCGCGGCTGCTGCCGCGTCCGGGTCGAGGTAGGTGCCGCCCGGGTTCAGGGGGTGGAAGTCGGCGTCCAGGTCGTAGGTGAGCGGGATGCCGGTGGGGATGTTGAGGGCCGCGATGTCGGCGTCGGAGATG
>DATCWZ010000720.1:0-2476 GCA_036566065.1 Streptomyces sp.
CTTGCCGTTCACCGATGCCTTGAACATGAGGATCTCCGAGGGGGCCGGGGTGCCGGTACTGGTGTCGGCCTCGCCCTCGAAGTGGCCGATGTAGCGGAAGTCCTCGAACGTACGCAGCAGCACGCCGAAGAGGCCGATCACGATGGGCCTGCCTTCGAACGGGGTGAACTTGACCGGGCTGTACAGCCGAATGTCCTCGGTGAACAGCGCCTCGATCGACGCGAGGTCCCGCTTCTCGACAGCGGCCCTGAAGCGATCCGCGGTTCCGGTGACCGCCATGGTCATCACTCCTCGATATGGATCTGGATCTGGACATAGTCATCAAACTGATTACTCATCTTTCTGAGTATGATGATGCGGGCGCGTTCGGGAAAAGGGAAGGGCGGCAGCGATGGCTCTACGGCACGCGGTCCTCGCGGCCCTGCTGGACGGCGAGTACAGCGGATACCAGTTGGCCAAGGCGTTCGATATCGGTGTGGCGAATTTCTGGCACGCCCTGCCCCAGCAGCTCTACGCGGAGCTGTCGAAGCTGGAGCGCGACGGGCTGATCTCCGGGCGGCAGGTGGTCCAGGAGTCCCGGCCCAACAAGCGCCTGTTCCACGTCACCGACGAGGGGCTGGCCGAGCTGGAACGCTTTGCCGCCGCCGCGCTGAAGCCGTCGTTCATCCGGGAGGACCTGCTGGTCAAGGTGCAGACCGTCGATCTGGTCGATGCCGGGCCTGTGATCGATCAGCTCACGGACCGGGCCTCGGAGGCCGGTGCCAGGGCCGAACTCTTCGAGGGTCTGCTGCTGCGGCTGCGCGGCCCGCTCGACGAGGAGGAGTTCCTGCGCGGCGGGGAGAGGGTCGGCCCGTATTTGACGTGTCTGCGCGGGCTGGCCTTCGAACGCGACAACCGCGACTGGTGCCTTCGTGCGGCCGCCGTACTGCGTGCCCGGCGCGGTTCCGCTCAGGCCGAGGCATCACCGTAACGCACGGTGACCTTTTCGAATCCGAGCGAGCCGAGCAGCCCCTGGAGCATCGCCGTCGTGTTCTTCTCGGCGCGCCGGGTAAGTCCGCTCTCCCGTGCGGCCTCGCCGATGTGCTGTGCGGCCAGCTTGTTGACCGCCTGTTCGCTGCCCGGGTTGTCGGAGAAGAAGTCTCCGAGCCGGTCGAGCAGTCCGCGCTGCTTCGATACGGCGTACGAGTGGTCCGGGTCCAGGGCGGGCTTGCCCAGGACCGCGTGCGGCAGCGTCAGTTGGGCCTCGGTGCGGTCCTTGTTGACGACCACGCCGTCCTCGCCGACCTGGCCGAGGTCGACGGAGGCGCCGACGGTGCCCGCGCCGACGTAGAGGGTGCGGGTGCCCCGGATCGCGTCGGGCAGGTACTTGGCGTCCTTCTCCAGATCGACGACGACCTGGAAGTTGCCGGACGCCGCCTCGTACGCGCTCATGTCCTGGATGGACTTGAGCACCGCCGGTCCTGAGCGGTCCTGGGTCGATTCGCCGAAGAGGTCGCCGAGGCCGGGCAGCAGGCTGAGCCGGGAGCCCACGAGCAGCAGCGCGATGACCGCGGCGCACAGGCCGAGGAATTTCACCCATCCCCGGGTACGGCGGGGACGGCCGGTCCTCCTGCCGCCGGGCTCACCGGCACTTCCGGTCCTTACGTCGGTGGACGTCATACCCTTCGTCTGACCCCGGGGCGCGATTTCAGTCCGTCCGCCGGCAGGACTGCGTCAGATTTTGTAGGGACGCGCAGACATGTGTACGAGTCCGGCCGGAGTCAGATTCCGGTGGTCCCGTCCAGCCGTTCCCGCAGAAGATCGGCGTGGCCTATGTGTCGGGCGTACTCGGCGATCATGTGGACGTGGACCGTACGCAGCGAGTAGAGCGAACCGCCGTGGGTGAAGGTGTCGTCGAGCGAGGCACCGGCCACCGCCGCGTCGGCAAGGCGTATCTCCTCGACCAGTCGTGCGTGGTCCGAGGAAATCCCTCAGCGTTTCGTGCTCGGCCGCGACGAGGGATCCGGAGACGCGGGTGACGTCGGGTGCTGTCCATGTCATCGCTTGATCATGCCCGTGGGTGACCGGTTCGCGCGACCCTACCTTCCGATGCCGGGCAGACTGTAGCCGCCGTGGTCGTCGTCGGACCATGCCGAGTCGAACGACGAGCTGATGCTGCCGAGCAGTCCGAGCGCCAGGAAGAGGACCACCAGGGCCTTCGCTCCGCTGCTCATGATCAGGGGCCTGGTCAGGGAGCGTGGCGCCCGCCCCGGGACAGCGAGGTCTTCGTCGCCGAAAAGGGCCTTCGGGTAGGCCGGTGTGAGCATCAGGGCGTACGCGCTGAAGCGCATATGGAAGCGCAGTACGGCGGCGGTCGCCTCCAGCAGAGGGCTCGGCATGCGGCCCAGGATGAGTGTGATCAGCCACCAGAGGAACGACAGCGCGTACCAGCCGGACATGGCGAGGCCCTGCACCACGGCGGCCGGGATCATCAGGA
>DATCWZ010000778.1:0-12937 GCA_036566065.1 Streptomyces sp.
TCGGCAGCCCCGCCAGCGCGGCCAGATGCCGCTCCCGTGCCGCGTCGAGCGGCTCCCGGCCGACCACCTCGCCGCCCCTGACCAGCTCCACCAGCAACTGCCGGTCCGCCAGCGCGTCCGGTACGGGACCGGTGCCGATCACCTCGGCCTCGGCCACCCCCTCCTCGTCGAGCCGCCGCGCGGCCCACTTCCGGCCGCCGATCGACGTCTTGCCGCCCGTCGACTTCTTCGCCACCGGAAGCAGCGGATCCGCCGGATCCGACGACGCCGCGCGGGCCACCAGCTTGTAGACCATGGCGCAGGTGGGGTGCCCGCTGCCGGTGACAAGCTGCGTGCCGACTCCGTACGCGTCGACCGGCGCGGCGGCCAGCGAGGCGATCGCGTACTCGTCGAGGTCCGAGGTCACCACGATCTTCGTGTCGGTGGCGCCGAGCTCGTCGAGCTGCTGGCGCACCCGGTGCGCCACGAGCAGCAGGTCGCCCGAGTCGATCCGTACGGCCCCGAGGTCCTTGCCCGCGATCTCGACCGCTGTACGGACGGCCTCGCCCACGTCGTAGGTGTCCACCAGCAGGGTGGTGCCCGCGCCGAGGGAGTCCACCTGGGCCCGGAACGCGTCGCTCTCACTGTCATGGAGCAATGTGAAGGCGTGGGCGCTCGTCCCGACGGTCGGGATGTCGTAGCGGAACCCGGCGGCCAGGTCGGAGGTGGTGCGGAAGCCGCCGATGTAGGCGGCGCGGGCGGAGGCCACGGCGGACAGCTCATGGGTGCGGCGCGCGCCCATCTCGATCAGCCCGCGTCCCCTGGCGGCGGTCGCCATCCGGGAGGCGGCGGCGGCGATCGCCGAGTCGTGGTTGAGGATCGACAGGACCACGGTCTCCAGCAGGACGCACTCGGCGAAGGAGCCCTCGACGCGCAGGATCGGCGAGCCCGGGAAGTACACCTCGCCCTCCGGATAGCCCCAGATGTCGCCGCTGAAGCGGAAGCCGGCCAGCCAGTCGAGCGTCACCTCGTCCACGACGTGTCTTTCGCTCAGGAAGGCGAGCATCCCGTCGTCGAAGTGGAAGTTCTCCACCGCGTCCAGCACCCGCCCGGTGCCCGCCACGACGCCGTACCGCCTGCCCTCGGGCAGCCGCCGGGTGAATGCCTCGAACACCGAGCGACGGTCCGCGGAACCGGCCGCGAGCGCGGCCTGCACCATGGTGAGCTCGTACTGATCGGTGAAGAGTGCGGTCGACGGCACGCCCACCCGTCGACCGAGGTCCGCTGAATTCATGGAAGGGATGCTACCCCCTATTTCGTCAAAGTGACGAGATGTACGGTCCGTTTGTGCGATGACGCCTGCCGGGTGGCAGCATGGAGTACGTGAGCCTAGCCAGTCCTGTAGAGATCGAACGCCCCGAATCGGCCGAGGAGACCATCGCCGTCCCCGAGCCCGATGTGCCGTGGGTGACCCTGGTCCACAACGACCCGGTCAACCTCATGAGCTATGTGACGTACGTCTTCCAGGCATACTTCGGCTACCCCAAGGACAAGGCCCACAAGCTGATGCTCGACGTCCACCAGAAGGGCCGCGCGGTCGTCTCCAGCGGAAGCCGCGAGGAGATGGAGCGCGACGTCCAGGCCATGCACGGCTACGGACTGTGGGCCACGCTCACGCAGGACCGCAACTAAAGCCTTCCGCAGCCCCACCCCCACGCATCGGAGTATTCATGGCCGGCCAGTTCGAGGCCACCCCCGGCGGCGGCGCGGCCGTCGCGCTCGACGAGGTGGAGATCGCGATCCTGCGCTCCCTCGCCGTACAGCTCATGGAACTGATCGGCCCGGGGGGCGAGCCCGCCGACGGGGACGATCCGCTCGCCGCCCTGTTCACCGAGGGGCCGACCGAGCCGCCCGCCGACCCTGCCCTGGCCCGCCTCTTCCCCGAGGCGTACGGGGACGACGACTCGGAGCTGCGCGAGGCGTCCGCCGAGTTCCGCCGCTTCACCGAGAACGACCTGCGCACCCACAAGAGGGAGGACGCCCTCGTCGTCGTACGCAGCCTGGACGCGCTCACGCCCGCCGCGGACGGTGACGCGGTGCTCACGCTCACCGAGGACGAGAGCCGTCACTGGCTCGGCGCCCTCAACGACCTGCGGCTCACCATCGGCACCCGGCTCGAGGTGTCCGACGAGGACGAGGGCGAGGACGGCTCGCTCTACCGCCTTCCCGACTCCGACCCGCGTAAGCCGATGGTGATGGCCTATCTGTGGCTCGGCGCTCTTCAGGAGACGCTCATCGAGACACTGATGCCACATCAGTAGGTCACAGTAACGGGCGACGTTCGCTCAACGGATGCTCAAATCCGAATAACGATCGAGTCACCCGACCGGCGTTTTTTGCAGCGTCTGGAAACCCTTGTCCGCTTTTTCCTGTGGTGTTCGCCACATAATGTCCGGTGGAACGTCCCGCGGTGCGTGATAAATCTGCACGGCTGCCCCGGGAACGCCACCCCTGTTCCCGGGGGCGCTTCAAGGCCGGCACACCCCGCCGGCAGAACTCCATCCGTATCCGGGGGGATCAGGACCTGATCCGCGGCCTCGCAGAAGGCGTGGATCAGCGTGGAGAAAGGCGCAACAACGTATGACATCGGCGCAGGTCGACGAGGAACAGGCCGGACCGTCCGCGGAGCACGCCGGAGCTGAGGGCGAAGGCTACAAGCGAGGTCTGGGCGCCCGTCAGATCCAGATGATCGCCATTGGCGGTGCTATCGGAACCGGGCTTTTCCTAGGTGCGGGCAAGGCCATTGACCGGGCCGGCCCGAGCCTCATCCTGGCGTATGCCATCGCGGGTCTGGTCATCTTCTTCATCATGCGGGCCCTGGGCGAGCTCCTCATGTACCGCCCCGTATCCGGGTCCTTCTCGGATTACGCCCGTGAATTCCTCGGCCCCTTCTTCGGATTCGTGACCGGCTGGACGTACTGGCTCTTCTGGGTCGTCACCGGAATCACCGAAGTCACCGCGGCCGCGACCTATATGACGTACTGGTGGGACATTCCCCAGTGGCTGTCGGCACTCGCCTTCACCATCATCCTGTACGCCGCCAACCTGATCTCAGTGAAGGTCTTCGGCGAACTCGAGTTCTGGTTCTCCATGGTCAAGGTCACCGCGATCGTCGGCATGATCCTGATCTGCGCCGGCATCCTGACTCTCGGCTTCTCCGACGCCGGTGACACCGCGAGCCTCTCCAACCTGTGGAGCCACGGCGGCTTCTTCCCCGAAGGCATCGGCGGCACGCTGATGACCCTGCAGATCGTGATGTTCGCCTTCCTCGCCGTCGAGCTCGTCGGCGTCACCGCGGGCGAGTCCAAGGACCCCAAGACCGTCCTGCCCAAGGCCATCAACACCGTGCCCTGGCGCATCGCCGTCTTCTACGTCGGCTCGCTGCTCATGATCCTCTCGGTGGTGCCGTGGACCGCGTTCAAGCCGGGCGTCTCGCCGTTCGTCGCCGCGTTCGAGGAGATGGGCCTCAGCATCGGCGCCGCGATCGTCAACTTCGTCGTCCTCACGGCCGCGCTGTCCTCCTGCAACTCCGGCATGTATTCCACCGGCCGCATGCTGCGTGACCTGGCGCTCAACGGACAGGGCCCGAAGGCGTTCGCCAGGCTGACCAAGAGCGGCACGCCCCTGGTGGGCACCAGCTTCTCCGCAGCGCTCATGCTCATCGGGGTCTGGATCAACTACCAGTGGCCCGGCGACGCCTTCAACTACGTGGTGTCCTTCGCGACCATCTCCGGCATGTGGGCCTGGATCATGATCCTGCTCTGCCAGATCCGCTACCGCGCCAGGGCCGACCGCGGAGAGCTGCCGCAGTCCTCCTTCAAGGCGCCCGGCGCCCCGTACACGAGCTGGTTCGCCCTCGCGTTCATCGGCCTGGTCATCGTGATGATGGCCGTCGACAAGGACGCCAGGATCTCGCTGTACTGCGCGCCGCTGTGGGGCCTGATCCTCGGCGTCTCGTACCTGGTGCTCAAGTCCCGCGACCCCGAGAACGCCTCCTTCGCCAAGCGCTGACCCGCACGAGGCCACTCCCCCGACACGGGCCGCCCCAACGGCCGTGTCCAGCATGTGGGCCCTCCCGTACCACTCCCCGGTACAGGAGGGCCTCCTCTGTTTACGACCTGGTGCACGATAGAGGGTGGAGCAGCGAGCGGCGTTCTGCGGCTTCGAATCCAAGGCGGAGGAGGGCGGTGACGCGGAGCGATTGGGGCCTCCCCTGCTCGAGCGAAGCCGAGAGCTCGGGGAACAACCGACGACAACGCCGGAGGCGGAGTCGCAGGGCGTCGGGAGCCCGCCCGCTATCGTGCACCAGGTCGTTAGGGCGCCGCCGGGCCGCCCAGATAGCGCCCGGCCTCGGTGTAGGGCCAGGCATTGGACACGCAGCCGTGGAGCCCCTTGATCTGCTGCATCATCGCCGGGGCCGGAAGCCCCGGGCCGGGGCAGGACTCGTGGCCGTGGCCCAGCCAGTGGCCGACCTCATGATTGATGATCAGGGCGCGGTACTCGACAGCCGGCCCGTCGAACGTGGGTGAACCGAACTGCCAGCGCTTCAGGTTGACCATGACCTTCTCGCCGCCGCGGCAGTTGACCTCGCCCAAGGTCCGCAGCCCGTACGCGCCGCACAGCTTGTCCGTGGTCGCCGGGGTGGCGATCCGGATGACCAGGCCCGCGGTGTTGTCCGAAACCTGCCGGAAGGAGACGGCCCCGCCGTGGTTCCAGCCGCGCGGGTCAGCGAGTATCGCGGCGACATTCTCGGCCGCCTGGTCGGGATCGACACCGATGCCGTCCTCCACCTCGACGCGATACGGGCTGCCCTTCGCGCCCGGCTCGACGCCCGCCCGGGCGACGGTGAACGTGCCGGGGCCGGACTGGGGCACATGCGGCTTCTTCGTGGCCGAGGCCTCGGGGGATGCCGAAGCCTTCGGGGACGGGGACGCCTTGGGGGAGGGCGGAGGGCTCGTGGTGGCGGTCGGGGAGGGCGAGGAGCGGCCCCGGTCGCGGTCCTGGGCCACTGACACCCCGTCATCCCGCTGCCAGGGCGGGTCGGTGTAGAAGAAGGCCGCGGCCAGGGCCGCCGCGAGCGTCAGCACGGAAAGGCCCGTGCGCCGTCTGCGCTTGCGTCTGCGGCGGGCCAGGGACCGCTGCCGGGACCGCCCGGTCTGCCGTGTCTGCCCCGTCTGCCGGGTGTGCCGGGTGTGCCGGTGCGAGGAACGCCCCGACGCGTGGGAGGCCGCCGCACTCGCCCGGGGACGGGAGCGAGGATCGTCGCCGCTCCGTATTCGGCCAGTGCGTTTACCATGCATGTTCTTGCCAGTATCGGTATCCATGATCCGTCCGTCCATACCGTGGTGCGCCGCCGAAGCGCGGACCGCGCCTCACACCTGTACGGAGTGCGGCCGGCGCCAAAAGGTTCACGTTCCGGCTCACGCCGCCGCCATGTACCGGCGGCGGGGCTGCTTGAATGGGCGGGTGACCCGAGCATCCCTGGACAAGCAGCCGCACGAAGTCGCCTCGATGTTCGACGACGTGGCGGCGAAGTACGACCTGACCAACGATGTGATCTCGCTCGGCCAGGCACGGCGCTGGCGCAGGGAGGTCGCCGACGCCGTCCACGCGCGCCCCGCCGAAAAGGTCCTCGACCTGGCGGCCGGTACGGCGACGTCGTCGCTGCCGTTCGCCGCGACCGGCGCGTACGTCGTGCCCTGCGACTTCTCGATCGGCATGCTGCGCGAGGGCAAGAAGCGCAACTCGTGGCTGCCCTTCACCGCGGGCGACGCCACCAAACTGCCGTTCCGTGACGAGAGTTTCGACGCGGTGACGATCTCCTTCGGGCTGCGCAACGTCCACGACACCGATCAGGCGCTGCGCGAGCTGTACCGGGTGACCAGGCCCGGCGGACGGGTGGTGATCTGCGAGTTCTCCCAGCCGACCTGGGCGCCGTTCCGCAGGGTCTACACCGAGTACCTGATGCGTGCCCTGCCGCCCGTCGCCCGCACGGTGTGCACCAACCCCGACGCGTACGTCTATCTCGCCGAGTCGATCCGCGCCTGGCCCGACCAGGCGGGCCTGGCCGCCCTGCTGCGCAAGGCGGGCTGGTCCGAGGTCGCCTGGCGCAACCTCACGGGCGGCGTGGTGGCCATGCACCGCGGCATCCGCGCCTGACGGCCACCACCATCACCGGGGAGCCCTTCGGACGGCCGCCCGGCGGGCACCCATAGACTGCGTGCGACCTGTGCCGCGCGGCACGCGAATCCGAGTTTGCGGGAGACCGACCGTGACCGAGACCCCCTCCGAACACAGCGCGGATGTGATCGTCGTCGGGGCGGGCCCAGCCGGCTCCACGACGGCGTACTACCTCGCCAAGGCCGGGCTCGACGTCCTCCTGCTGGAGAAGACCGCCTTCCCGAGGGAGAAGGTCTGCGGCGACGGGCTCACCCCGCGCGCCACCAAGCAGCTCGTCGCCATGGGCATCGACATCTCCGAAGAGGCCGGCTGGCTGCGCAACAAGGGCCTGCGGATCATCGGCGGCGGCGTCCGTCTCGAACTGGACTGGCCCGACCTCGCCTCGTACCCCGACTACGGCCTGGTCCGCAAGCGCGACGACTTCGACGAACAGCTCGCCCGGCAGGCGCAGAAGGCGGGCGCCCGGCTGTACGAGCGCTGCAATGTCGGCACCCCCGTCATCGACGAGCGCACCGGCCGCATCACCGGGGTCACCGCGAAGCTCGGCGAGGAGAAGATCCCCGCCGTCTTCCACGCCCCGCTCGTCGTGGCGGCCGACGGCAACTCCACCCGGCTGTCGCTGGCCATGGGCCTGCACCGCCGCGAGGACCGTCCCATGGGCGTCGCGGTGCGTACGTACTTCACCTCGCCCCGGCACGACGACGACTACCTGGAGTCCTGGCTGGAGCTGTGGGACCGCCGGGGCGCCGAGGACCGGCTGCTGCCGGGATACGGCTGGATCTTCGGCATGGGCGACGGCACGTCCAATGTCGGCCTGGGCATCCTCAACTCCTCCTCCGCCTTCAAGGAGCTGGACTGGCGCGAGGTCCTCAAGGCATGGTGCGCGTCGATGCCCGAGGACTGGGGCTACACCCCCGAGAACATGACGACGCCGATCCGCGGCGCCGCGCTGCCGATGGCCTTCAACCGCCAGCCGCACTACACCCGGGGCCTGCTGCTGGTGGGCGACGCGGGCGGCATGGTCAACCCGTTCAACGGCGAAGGCATCGCGTACGCCATGGAGTCGGGCAGGATCGCCGCCGACGTCATCGTCCAGGCCCATGCCCGCTCGACCCCCGCCCAGCGCGAACTCGCCCTGAACAACTACCCGAAGGTGCTCAAGGAGACCTACGGCGGCTACTACACGATGGGCCGCGCGTTTGTGAAACTGATCGGCAACCCGAAGGTCATGAAGCTCGCGACCCAGCGGGGACTGACCCACCCGCTGCTGATGAGGTTCACGCTGAAGATGCTCGCCAACCTGACCGACCCGACGGGCGGCGACGCGATGGACCGCATCATCAACGGCCTGGCCAAGGTGGCGCCGAGCGCCTGAGGCGGCTGTTCGTACGGCGAGGGGCCGTCACTTCCCGACCGGTAGTGACGGCCCCTCGCCGCGCTTGCGGGTTCCGGGCGCCGCGAGGGGCGCGGACGGCCGCGGACGGGCCTGACGGAACGCTTGTGAATCAGAGAACGCGGACCGCGCCCGACGGCGGGTCGTAGCTCAGCGAATGCTGCACCACACCGCTGCTGGGGTTCTGCGCTCCGACGAACTGGCCGCCGCCCACATAGATCGCGACGTGGTACGCGCTGCCCGCGCCGCCCCAGTACAGGATGTCGCCGGGCTGCAGGTTGCTGAGCGAGACCTGTGTGCCGGCCGTGGACTGGCTCTGGGAGACCCGGGGCAGGTCGATGCCGACCGAGGCGAACGCGGCCTGGACGAGGCCCGAGCAGTCCCAGGAATTGGGCCCTGTGCCGCCGGAGACGTACGCGTCGCCGACCTGCGCCTTGGCGAAGGCGACGACGGCCGCCGCGGAGCCGGTGGCGTTCGAGGAGTGCGACACCGCCGATGAGGCCGTGGAGGGGGCGCTGAGCGTCGTGCGCTGTGCCGTACGGGAGGCGCGCTCGGCGGCCTCCGCCTTGGCCTTGGCGGCCGCCTCAGCCTTCTTCTTCTTGGCCTCCGCCTCCGCCTTGCGGACGGCCTCGGCCTTGGCCTTCTTGGCGGTCTTCGCCGCGGTGACGGCGGCGGCGTCCTCCTGGGCCTGCGTCTCGATGTCGAGGGCGACCTGCTGCGTCGCCTCGGCGGACGCGGCGACGGCGGTGGAGAACCCCTCGGTGATGGTCGGCATTTCGAGCGTCCGGGTCACCGGCTCGGCCTGAGCCGGAGCGGCGGCACCCGCGACCGCGATGGTGCTGAGGACGCCACCGGCGACTCCGGCCCGCAGCGCCGTCTTGGAGGCGCGCTGGCGGGGCTTCCGGTGGCTGGGTATGTGAGCGGTGAGGGACATGGGTACTAGCGCTATCAGGGCTTCCCGGTTCCCTTCAAGAAACGTGTGTTGCGACACAGTTACGTTCGGAATCCGTGAATCCGCTTTCTCGGGACCTTTATTGACGCCGTAACGGGCATTTCGGGCAGGCGTGATCACGGCCGTGATCACCGCCTTTCAGCAATACGCCCGAATTGCCCGTCGCTTACCATCCGTTCGCCCCGATGGCCAAGCCCGCTTTTATGAGAACCGAACACGATGTGACGCAGGTCACATGATCACGGCAATGTGACGGCCGCTCATGCGGCAGGGGTTCCCAGTGGGGCGGTACACCTGACGATGCGTCAGGTCGGCGTCTCGGCGGGGCCCGGAAAATCGTTCATGCGCGCATATGTCCATGCCGGTCCCGGCCGCCCCTCTTCCGGGTGAGCGCGGGATGGTGCGGCACTCTCTATCACCCGTACGGCGTCCATCGCCAATTTGCCTGGATGGGTGTCCGATTGGTACTGCGACCCCCCTGTGACCTGCGGTGACGGAAGTGGATGTCACAGCTCGTAATCAGTCAGGAGCTTCATGTATGAAGATCACCGCTCATCCGACTTCATGATCGTTCGTCGGGTGGTGGAGATCACAAAGACGTTGTCACACCCCGTGTCGCAGATCACAGCAGTACAGGCATAGGATGCGTGGCAGTCGGGCTTGTGAACTGCCTCACATATGCGTGATCTTGGTGAGGCGGGGAGCCGGCCGCCCGATGAGGTCCAACGGTCAAGGACGACTGGAAGGAGCGAGGAGCGTGAATGCCTACGCACCCATCCTCGTGCTCGGCGCCCTAGGGGCTGGGTTTGCGATCTTCTCCGTGGTCATGGCCACGCTTATCGGCCCGAAGCGGTACAACCGGGCAAAGCTCGAAGCATATGAATGCGGTATCGAACCCACTCCCACTCCCGTTGGAGGCGGCCGCTTCCCGATCAAGTACTACCTGACGGCGATGCTCTTCATCGTCTTCGACATCGAGATCGTCTTCCTCTATCCCTGGGCGGTCACCTTCGACGCCCTGGGGATTTTCGGGCTCGTGGAGATGCTGCTCTTCGTGCTCACCGTCTTCGTCGCCTACGCGTATGTGTGGCGGCGCGGCGGCCTGGAATGGGACTGAGGGGCTGAGGGGCAACACCATGGGACTCGAAGAGAAGCTGCCGAGCGGCTTCGTTCTGACGACTGTCGAGCAGGCCGCCGGCTGGGTACGGAAGTCCTCCGTCTTCCCGGCCACGTTCGGCCTCGCCTGCTGCGCCATCGAGATGATGACGACCGGAGCCGGGCGCTACGACCTGGCACGGTTCGGCATGGAGGTCTTCCGCGGATCGCCGCGGCAGGCGGACCTGATGATCGTCGCGGGACGGGTGAGCCAGAAGATGGCCCCCGTCCTGAGGCAGGTCTACGACCAGATGCCCAACCCCAAGTGGGTCATTTCCATGGGCGTCTGCGCATCCTCCGGCGGGATGTTCAACAATTACGCCATTGTGCAGGGTGTTGACCATATTGTTCCGGTTGATATCTATTTGCCGGGATGCCCGCCGCGTCCCGAGATGCTGATCGACGCGATTCTCAAGCTCCACCGCAAGATCCAGGGCTCCAAGCTCGGGGTCAACGCGGAGGAGGCCGCCCGCGAGGCGGAGGAGGCGGCGCTCAAGGCACTCCCCCTGATCGAGATGAAGGGGCTGCTGCGATGACCGACGCGCAGAACGGCAGCGGTGTCCCCACACCGCGTGACGACCACGGCGAGATCATCGGCGTACGGAAGGGCATGTTCGGCGCCAACGACGGCGGCGACACCTCCGGATACGGCGGACTCGTCCGTACCGTGGCCCTCCCCGGCCCCTCCACCCGCCCGTACGGCGGCTGGTTCGACGAGGTCGCCGACGAGCTCGAAGGCGCCCTGGAGGAGCAGGACCTCCTCCCGGCCAACGCCATCGAGAAGACAGTCGTCGACCGCGACGAACTCACCTTCCACATCGCGCGCGAGCACCTGATCCAGGTCGCCCGCACCCTGCGCGACGACCCCGCGCTGCGCTTCGAGCTGTGTACGGGGGTCAGCGGCGTTCACTTCCTCGGCGACAAGGGCCGGGAACTGCACGCCGTGTACCACCTGCGCTCACTCACCCACGGCCGGCTGATCCGCCTTGAGGTGTCGGCCCCGGACAGCGATCCGCATGTGCCGTCCCTGGTGTCCGTGTATCCGACCAACGACTGGCACGAGCGCGAGACGTACGACTTCTTCGGGCTGATCTTCGACGGGCATCCCGCCCTGACCCGGATCCTGATGCCTGACGACTGGCAGGGCCACCCCCAGCGCAAGGACTATCCCCTCGGCGGCATCCCCGTCGAGTACAAGGGCGCCCAGATCCCGGCTCCGGACCAGCGGAGGTCGTACTCCTGATGACCACTCCCCGTGCAACACCCCGCGCCACGACCGAGGGGACCGTATATACGGTCACCGGCGGCGACTGGGACGAGATCGCCGAGTCCGCCGCCAAGTCGGACGACGAACGCATCATCGTCAACATGGGTCCCCAGCACCCGTCCACGCACGGCGTGCTGCGGCTGATCCTCGAAATCGACGGCGAGACCGTCAAGGAAGCCCGCTGCGGCATCGGCTACCTGCACACCGGCATCGAGAAGAACCTCGAATTCCGGAACTGGACGCAGGGCACCACCTACGTCACGCGCATGGATTACCTGACGCCGTTCTTCAACGAGGCGGCGTACTGCCTCGGGGTCGAGAAGCTCCTCGGCATCCAGGACCAGATCCCCGACAGGGCCACCGTCCTGCGTGTGCTCCTGATGGAGCTCAACCGGATCTCCTCGCACCTCGTGGCCATCGCCACCGGCGGCATGGAGCTCGGAGCGACCACGATCATGATCTACGGATTCCGCGATCGTGAACTCGTTCTCGATCTCTTCGAGCTCATCACCGGGCTCCGGATGAACCACGCGTTCATCAGGCCCGGCGGACTCGCCATGGACCTGCCGCCGGGCGCGGTCGACCAGATCCGCGAGTTCATCAAGACCATGCGCAAGAACCTGCCGGAGTACGACGCGCTCGCCACCGGCAACACCATCTTCAAGGCCCGCCTCGAAGACGTCGGCTACCTCGATCTGACCGGCTGCATGGCGCTCGGCGCCACCGGCCCGATCCTGCGCGCCGCCGGACTCCCGCACGACCTGCGCAAGAGCGACCCGTACTGCGGGTACGAGACGTACGACTTCGACGTGCCCACCGCGGACACCTGCGACTCCTTCGGCCGCTTCCTCATCCGGCTCGAAGAGATGCGCCAGTCGCTCAGGATCATCGAGCAGGCCCTGGACCGGCTGGAGCCCGGCCCGGTCATGGTCGCCGACAAGAAGATCGCCTGGCCCGCGCAGCTCGCGGTCGGCCCGGACGGACTCGGCAACTCGCTCGACCACATCAAGAAGATCATGGGCACCTCCATGGAGGCCCTGATCCACCACTTCAAGCTGGTGACCGAGGGCTTCCGGGTCCCGGCCGGACAGACGTACACCGCCATAGAGTCGCCGAAGGGCGAGCTCGGCGTGCACATCGTCTCGGACGGCGGCACCCGCCCCTACCGGGTCCACTTCCGCGACCCGTCCTTCACCAACCTGCAGGCCATGGCGGCGATGTGCGTGGGCGGCCAGGTCGCCGACGTCATCGTCGCCGTCGCTTCCATCGACCCTGTGATGGGAGGCGTCGACCGATGAGCTCATCACGGCAGGACGTCAGTCTGGGGATGCCGCAGCTCCCCGCCCCCGCCTACCCGGCGGAGGTACGCGCCAGGCTCGAAGCGGACGCGGAGAAGGTGATCGCCCGCTACCCCGGCAGCCGCTCCGCGCTGCTGCCGCTGCTGCACCTCGTGCAGTCGGAGGAAGGGTTCGTCTCCCGTACGGGCATGGCGTTCTGCGCCGAGCTGCTGGAGCTCACCACCGCCGAGGTCAACGCCGTCGCCACCTTCTACACGATGTACCGGCGCAAGCCGGGTGGCGAGTACCACGTCGGTGTCTGCACCAACACGCTCTGCGCGGTCATGGGCGGCGACGCCATCTTCGACCGGCTCAAGGAGCACCTCGGCGTCGACAACGAGGGGACGACCGAGGACGGCAAGGTCACCCTCGAACACATCGAGTGCAACGCGGCCTGTGACTTCGCGCCCGTCATGATGATCAACTGGGAGTTCTTCGACAACCAGACGCCGGAGAGCGCCGCCAGGCTCGTCGACGACATCATCGAGGGCCGCACCGTCGTACCCACCCGCGGCGCGCCCCTGTGCACCTTCAAGGAAACGGCCCGCATGCTGGCCGGCTTCCCCGACGAGCGCCCCGGCGCCGTCGCGGCGAGCGGCGGCGCGGGCCACGCC
>DATCWZ010000265.1:0-3842 GCA_036566065.1 Streptomyces sp.
CTGCGAGGACGACGGCTTCCCGCTGTCGTCACCGCCGACGCTCACACAGCCGGTGGACGCGGCGATCGTCAGCACGGTGACGGCTGCCCATCGGACGGGGGTGGACAACTGGCGCACGGGTGGCACCTCCGGGACAGGAAAAGCGGGGGCGGGAAGCGGCGGAACGACAGGGGTCGCTGCCCTGCTCAACTCCCCCGCCCCCGCAAGGGACACGCCCGTGCACCCCACCCGTACACACCTTCGCCGGTCCGCCGCCCCGGGCCGCCGCCGGGCTCCGGCTCTCAGCCCGCCCCGAAGCCGCCCGCCAGCTCCGCCCCCAGAAACACCGCGCCCAGCCCCACCAGCAAGGACGCCAGCACATTGGCCCCGGCCAGAAAGCCCCGCCCGCACTCGGCGAGCCGCAGCGTCTCGTACGAGAAGGTCGAGTACGTCGTCAGCGCCCCGCACAGCCCCGTACCCAGCAGGGCGTACGTGTGTACGGAGACCGTCGCCCCCGTCAGCACCCCGAGCAGCAGGCTGCCCGCCGCGTTGACGGTGAAGGTCCCCCACGGGAACACGTACGGCAGCGCCGCCCCGTGCCACGCCTGCACCGCACGGTCCGTCAGATAGCGCAGCGGCGCGCCGACCGCGCCCCCGATGATCACCAGCAGCCAGTTCACGCGCCCGGCCCCCGCCCGTCCACCAGCGCCCGCGTCGCGACCGCGGCGGCCCATACGGCACCGAGCGCCGCGACGACCGTCAGCGCCGCGTAGAGCATGGCGGTGAACGCCTCCTGACGCACCAGCAGCTTCGACACATCGGCCGCGTACGTGGAGAACGTGGTGAACCCGCCCAGCACCCCGACGCCGAGGAACGGCCGCAGCAGCGGGGAGCCGCCCGTGCGTCGCTCGGCGAGCAGCACCATCAGCACCCCGATCAGACCGCAGCCCGTCACATTGACGACGAGGAGCGCCCAGGGGAACGCCCCGTCGGCGGTCGGCCAGGCCAGGGACACCGCGTAGCGGGCGGCGGCGCCAAGCCCGCCCCCGGCCGCGATCACGGCCGGTACCCGCCACTTGCCCGCCCCCGCGGTCTCCGCGCGCTGCGCCGGGTCCCGGAGGTCGACATCGGGGTCGATGACCGCCCGCCCGACATCACGCCCGGGCAGCAGCGGTACGGCCGGCTCCGCTTCCTCCCCGGCCGGCTCCGGCCCGTTCACCCGTAGCCCAGAGCGTGCAGCCGCTCGTCGTCGATGCCGAAGTGGTGGGCGATCTCATGAACCACAGTGATCTCGGTCTCGGCGACGACGTCCTCCCGCGTCTCGCACATCCGAAGCGTCGGCCCCCGGTAAATGGTGATCCGGTCGGGCAGCACTCCCGCGTACCACTCACCGCGCTCGGTCAGCGGTGTGCCCTCGTAGAGGCCGAGCAGCTCCGGGTCTCCCGGGTCCTCCGGCTCGTCCTCGACGAACACCGCGACGTTGTCCATCAGCCGCATCAGCTCCGGCGGAACCCGGTCGAGAGCCAGGCTCACCAGTTCCTCGAACTGCTCGCGCGTCATTTCCAGCACCCCGCCATTGTCGCGTACGCGCGGCGGCCGGGAGGGGCCGCGTGGCGCGAAACGGGCCGCGGCGCGGAACCGCCCGGCAGACAGCCACTCGCTCGCCCGCATGTTCGGCCCCGAAACGGGGCATACGGGCCCAATGGCCCGCGACCCGTTCCGTGCCGCAGTCGTCCGCGCCCGGCACCACCACCGCCCCCGCTCCTCCGCCCCCGTCAGCTCCCTCGATCCGGCACCGCGTCCGTACATCCGGGCGCTCGGCCTCTTCGCCGTCGTCATCGTGGGCGCATGGCTGGGGCTGCTGATCGTCGGGAGTGTCCGTACGCCGGTGGGGCCCGTGGACACGACCATGACCCTGCGACCGTCGCTCAGCGGCGGCACCAAGATCAACGTGTCGCCGCTCGGCGCGCTGGAACTGGACTCGCACATCGCCCCGGTCCGCCTCGACGTGGACGTCGACCGGCTCGACCCGGTGCGCTCCCAGGCCCTGGTCGAGCACCCCGAGCGGTTCTCCGGCCTCCAGGACGAGGTCACCCACGACGTCGCCGACGGCGCCGAGGAGCTGGCCGTCCGCTCATGCGTGGCCGTCGTCTCGGGCGCGACCGCGCTGGGCCTCGCCGTCTACCGCCGGCCGCGCCGCGCCCTGGCCGCAGGGGGGCTCGCCCTGACGCTGCTGGCCGCGTGCGGCGTCAGCGCGTACGCGAGCTGGAATCCGAAGTCCGTCCTGGAGCCGAAGTTCTCCGGGCTGCTCTCCAGCGCGCCGTCGGTCGTCGGCGACGCCCGCTCGATCGTCAGCGATTTCGATGTCTACCAACAGGAGCTGGCCCGGCTCGTCACCAATGTCACCAAGCTGTACGACGCCACGTCCACGCTGCCCGTCTACAGCCCCGACCCGGGGACCATCCGTGTCCTGCACGTCTCCGACATCCATCTGAACCCGGCGGCCTGGCACATCATCGGTTCGCTCGTCAAGCAGTACGACATCGACGTGATCATCGACACGGGCGACACGATGGATCACGGCACGGCGGCCGAGAACGGCTTCCTCGATCCCATCCGCGACCTCGGCGCGCCGTACGTCTGGGTGCGCGGCAACCATGACTCCAAGATCACCCAGAAGTATCTGGAGGGCATCGCGAACGTACGTGTGCTGGACGAGGGGAGCGCGGTGAACGTCGCCGGGCTGCGGGTGGCGGGTACCGGCGACCCGCAGTTCACCCCGGACCGCTCGGTCCCCGTGGGGGGCAGGGCGGCCGAGGAGATGGCAGGCATCCGGCTCGCCTCAGCCCTGCGCGACCAGGAACGGGCGGGCACCCCTGTGGACATCGCGGTGGCCCATGACCCGAACGCGGCCCGCGAGACGGACGGCACGGTTCCGCTCGTCCTGGCGGGCCATGTGCACCACCGGGTCAACGAACTGCTCAAGCTGGGGACTCGGCTGAAGGTCGAGGGCTCGACGGGCGGCGGCGGGCTGCGCGCCGTACAGAACCAGAAGCCGGAGAAGGTGCGCGCCTCGGTGCTCTATCTGGACCGCACCACCCGGCGTCTGCAAGCCTGGGACGAGATCACGCTGGGCGGCCTCGGACTGACGACGGCCGAGGTCAGCCGCCATCTGCCGGAGGAGAATCTGACAGACACGAGCCCTTCGCCGAGCCCCTCGCCGAGCCCGGCCACGTCTTCCCCGCGGCCCTCCCGGTAAACCGTTTTGGCGATACCTCCCCGCATCCCATATGCTTCGGACGTCCCCGACGCGCCTGACTAGGCGCGCAGGCGGGCCCTTAGCCCTCATCGTCTAGTGGCCCAGGACGCCGCCCTTTCAAGGCGGTAGCACGGGTTCGAATCCCGTTGGGGGCACGCTGTACCGTGTGCGAGACTTGTCTCGCACATCGCTTGGTCCTGTGGAGCAGCTTGGAGTGCTCGCCACCCTGTCAAGGTGGAGGCCGCGGGTTCAAATCCCGTCAGGACCGCTTGCAGCCTGTTGAGCTGCGTGGCTGGGTAGCTCAGTTGGTACGAGCGATCGCCTGAAAAGCGATAGGTCGCCGGTTCGATCCCGGCCCCAGCCACCATCCGAGAGCCCCGTCCGGCGGACGGGGCTCTCGCTGTTTCAGGTACGGCGGCGGCGCCACGCCCGCACCGCGAGCCCCAGCAGCGGCGGACGTGACGGAGCCCGCGTGAAATGGTTCGCCACTCCTCCCGCCCGGGTGAGATCCTGGGACCCGTATGTCTACTTCCCTTGCTGATCTCCAGTCCCGGCTCGGCCTGCTCTCCATCCGCGACGCGCACCGCCTCGGCCGCCGCCTTGT
>DATCWZ010000197.1:0-4175 GCA_036566065.1 Streptomyces sp.
CGTGCGTACAGCCGCGCGGGCAGTCCTCGGCGCCGGGCCACAGGTCGGGGAACGCGTGGATGACCCGGGACGGATCGACGTGGTGCAGCCCGAACGAACGTACGCCCGGTGTGTCGACGACCCAGCCGCGGCCGTCCGGCAGCGGCAGCGCGAGCGCCGATGTGGTGGTGTGCCTGCCGCGCCCCGTGACGGCGTTGACGACACCGGTCGTACGCCGCCTGTCCTCCGGCACCAACGTGTTGACCAGGGTCGTCTTGCCGACCCCGGAGTGCCCGACGAACGCGGTGATGCGGTCGTCGAGCAACGCGCGCACCCGGTCCGCCGCGTCTCCGTCCTCCAGCTCCTCGCGGCTGGTGACGACATAGGGGACGCCCAGCGGGGTGTACGCCTCCAGGAGCTTGTCCGGCGGGGCCAGATCGGACTTGGTCAGTACGAGGAGCGGGGTGAGCCCGCCGTCGTACGCCGCCACCAGGCAGCGGTCGATCATGCGCGGGCGCGGTTCCGGATCGGCGAGCGCGGTGACGATCGCGAGCTGATCGGCGTTGGCGACGACCACGCGCTCGTACGGATCGTCGTCGTCGGCGGTCCTGCGCAGCACCGAACGGCGCCCGGCGATGCGGACGATGCGGGCCAGGGTGTCCTTGTCGCCGGAGAGATCGCCGACGATCGAGACGGTGTCGCCCACCACCGCGGCCTTGCGGCCCAGCTCACGGGACTTCATCGCCACCACCGTGCGCCCGTCGACCAGACACGTCAGCCTGCCGCGGTCGACGGTGAGGACCATGCCGTCGCGCGCGTCCTCATGCTTGGGACGGGTTCGCGTACGGGGCCGGCTGCCCTTGGGGTTGGGGCGGACGCGGACGTCGTCCTCGTCGGGGTTCTTGCCGTAGCGGCGCATCTCGTCAGGCCCCGGGCCTTCCGGGAGAGGCCCCCGATGCCCCGGCGGGTACCCCGAGCATTCCCGTCCACATGTCGGGGAAGTCCGGCAGGGTCTTCGCGGTCGTGCCCACGTTCTCGATCCGTACTCCGGGGACGGCGAGGCCGATGACCGCGCCCGCCGTCGCCATCCGGTGGTCGTCGTACGTGCGGAACGTGCCGCCGTGCAGCGGGCGGGGCATGATGCGCAGCCCGTCGGCGGTCTCGGTGACCTCGCCCCCGAGCGCGTTGATCTCCTTGGTGAGCGCGGCCAGCCGGTCCGTCTCGTGCAGCCGCAGATGGGCGACGCCGCTGAGGGTCGAGGGGGAGTCGGCGAGGGCGGCGACGGCGGCGATGCCCGGGGTCAGCTCGCCGACCTCGCTCAGGTCGACGTCGATGCCGTGGATCCGGCCCGAGCCCGTGAAGGTGAGCCCGCGCTCGGTCAGCTCACAACTGCCGCCCATCGCGGTGAAGATGTCCCGCAGCGCGTCACCCGGCTGGGTGGTGCTCAGCGGCCAGTCCGGGACGGTGACCCGGCCGCCGGTGACCAGCGCGGCGGCGAGGAACGGCTGGGCGTTGGAGAGGTCGGGCTCCACCGTCAGATCGCGGCCGAGCAGCGCGGACGGGGACACCCGCCAGACATTGGGCTCGCCCCCGGTTTCCGGCTCGTCGACCTGGGCGCCGACCGCCCGCAGCATGTCGACGGTCATCCGGATGTGCGGCATGGACGGAAGGGTGGAGCCGGTGTGACGTACCTCCACACCCTGATTGAAGCGGGGCCCCGACAGCAGCAGCGCGGAGACGAACTGGGACGAGGCGGAGGCGTCGATCTCCACCGCGCCGCCGTCCAGCGCGCCCCCGCCGTGCACGGTCAGCGGCAACGCCCCGCGTCCGTCGTCGTCGATCCTGGCGCCCAGCGCCCGCAGCGCGTCGATGACCCCGTGCAGGGGCCTTTCGTACGAGCGGGGGTCGCCGTCGAAGTGGACGGGACCGTCCGCGAGAGAGGCCACCGGAGGCAGGAAGCGCATGACCGTACCCGCGTTGCCGACGTCGATCGTGGCGGGGCCGTGCAGTCCGGCCGGGATGACCCGCCATGCCTCGCCCGAGCCGTCGGGGCCCACGCCCTCCTCGATGCCCACTCCCATCGCGCGCAGCGCCTGCGCCATCAGCAGGGTGTCGCGGGAACGCAGCGGCCGCCGCAGCCAGCCGGGCTCGGAGGAGAGGGCGGCGAGGACCAGCGCGCGGTTGGTGACCGATTTCGAGCCGGGCACGGTGACGGTCGCGTCGACGGCGGCGCTCGCATGGGGGGCGGGCCAGAGGGCGGGGTGCACGGAACTTTCGGTCATGGCCCTCACTTTAGTGGCACACCGCAAACCAGGATCTTGATCAAAGGGCAGGAAACCGGGGCGTAACGCGGAGGTGGTCCATGCCGCGTGGCGCAGCCCGTTACAGGCCGAGGAGCCAGCGGCCGCCGCCGGTCAGGGAGCAGAGCGACACCGCGTGGAACAGGAACAGCCACATCGCGGCCGGAGCGTGCGTCAGCCGCGCCAACTGGTCCGCGTCGGAGTCCGGCGCGCCCCCGTGCCGGCGCTTCGACTGGAGTTCGAACGCCGGGCGGACGCCGCCGAGCAGCAGGAACCAGACGACGGTGTATGCGAACGCCGACTGGACGAAGGCCGAGGTCAGCCAGGAGACCAGCAGGAACGCCGTACCCGTGAGGACGACGGTCAGCGCCCCGTACACATTACGGATCATCACCAGCATCACGGCGAGCAGCGCGGTCGCCAGCCACAGCAGCAGGGTGATCCGGCCGTCGGCCAGCAGCCAGGCGCCGCCGAGCCCCAGCAGCGGGGGAGCGGTGTAACCGGCCGCCGCCGTGAGGATCATCCCGATGCCGGTGGGCCTGCCCCGGCTGACGGTCAGCCCGCTGGTGTCCGAGTGCAGCCGGATCCCGGAGAGCTGCCGCCCGGTGAGTATCGCGACCAGCCCGTGGCCGCCCTCGTGCGCGATGGTGATGGCGTTGCGGGAGAGCCGCCAGAGGAGATTCGGTACGACGGCGATGAGCGCGGCAGTGGCCGTGACGACCACCAGCCACTGCTCGGGCGCCGGCTGGGTCCCGAAAACGCGGTCCCACAGGTCGGCCAGTTCGGTGCTGTCCATGGCGGGATGCGGCTCCTTGGGGTGCGGCGACGGTCGTGGCAGTCTGGCACTTATGTGCGGACGGTATGCGGCGAGTAGACGACCCGAGGATCTGACCGGACTCTTCGGTGTCGAGAAGTGGGAACCGGCCGAGACCCTGGAGCCCGACTGGAACGTGGCGCCGACCAAAGAGGTCTACGCGGTACTGGAACGCCCTGTGAAGGACGCGGACGATCAACGTCCGGTTCGCCAGTTGCGCGTACTGAAGTGGGGCCTCGTGCCGTCCTGGTCAAAGACGCCCGAGGGCGGCGCCCGCATGATCAACGCGCGCGCGGAGAGCGTCCACGAGAAGGCGTCCTTCCGCCGCCCGTTCCAGGCGCGGCGCTGCATCCTGCCGGCCGACGGCTATTACGAGTGGGTCACCGGCGTCCAGGAGCGGCAGTTGGAGGAGAAGGGCAGAAGGAAGCGGCCGAACAAGCAGCCTTACTTCGTGACACCCGCTGACGGATCGGTCTTCGCGATGGCGGGCCTGTACGAGTTCTGGCGGGACAGGACGCTGCCCGACGACCATCCGCAGGCATGGTGGGTGACCTGCTCCGTGATCACCACCGAGGCGGAGACCTCCCCGCTCGCCGTCGCACCCGCCGAGGGACCCGCCGCGCTCGCCGACATCCACCCCCGGATGCCGCTCATGCTGCCCCGGGACCGCTGGGACGCTTGGCTCGACCCGTCGCACACCGACATCGAGGACCTGAAGACGCTGCTGGCACCGCCGCCCGGCGGACTGATGCGCGCCTATCCGGTCGCCACCTCCGTCAGCAATGTCCGTAACAACGGCCCCGAACTGCTCGACGAACTGGCCGCGCCCGAGGTGAGCACGCTGTTCTGACCGGGCAGGATGGGCGCTGTGAGCAGTACGGACATGACGCGGCGGACCGAGACGGCGGACACCGATGCCGGACCGGCCAGGATCACCTGGCTGACCAGCCCCCGCGCCCGCCTGGTGCTGGCCCTCGGCCATGGCGCGGGCGGCGGCATCGAGGCCCGGGACCTGCGGGCGCTGGCCGCCGTGCTTCCGGCGCACCGGGTGAGCGTCGCCCTGGTGGAGCAGCCCTGGCGGG
>DATCWZ010000540.1:0-2128 GCA_036566065.1 Streptomyces sp.
GCTATGCCCTGGGCAGCCTGCGCGCCCGGGGCGGGGGCGGCCCGGCGTTCTCCGTACCGTCGATAGCACCGTCGCCCGCACCGCAGATCGCGCGGAGGAAGCCGTGCTGAGCGTCCCCGTACCGATCCTCATGTATCACGCCGTCGCGCATCGCCCGGCCGCCGCCGTGTACGGCCTGTCGGTCTCACCCGGCGCGTTCCGGGCGCAGATGGGGGTGCTCGCCGAGCGCGGCTTCACCCCGCTGACCACTGCGGCACTGGGCGAGAGCTGGCGTACGGGGCGGCCGCTGCCGCCCCGGCCCGTGCTCATCACCTTCGACGACGGGTACGAGGGGGTGCACCGACACGCCCTGCCGGTGCTCGCCGAACACGGTTTCGCCGCGACCGTGTTCGTCTCCACCGGCTGGCTGCGCGGCGCGTACGACGAGGGGGGTGCCCCGGACACCATGCTCGACTGGGGCCAGGTGCGCGAACTCGCGGCGGCGGGGGTGGAGATCGGCGGTCACAGCCATACCCATCCGCAGATGGACCAGCTCGACGACGCGCGGCTGCGGGCCGAAACGGCGCGCTGCCACGAGATCATCACCGCCGAGCTGGGCAGCCGGCCGGACTCCTTCGCCTACCCGTTCGGCTATTCGACCCGCCGGGTCAGACGGACGGTGCGGGCGGCGGGGTTCGCGCAGTCGCTGGCCGTGGGCAACGGTCTGGCGCGCCGCCGCCAGGGGCCGTACGCCCTGCAGCGGGTGACGGTCCGCCGTACCACCGGCGCCGCGGAGTTCGGGCTGCTGATCGACGGCCGGTCGGTCGCCCGTACGTTCGCGGTGGACCGCGCCCTCACCAAGGGCTTCGCGGTGGTGCGCGGCGCCCGCCGGATGAGCCGCAGGCTGGGCGGCGGACCCCAGTGACGGCCGCGGGGCGCCGCACATTCGGTCATCCGGGCATCCGGACAGGGCGACATGCCGAAACCCGGGTGCGTGGCGCGCCGCCGTACCGGATCATGTGCGCCATGCCTGCATCCCCCGAGTCCGCTCTGCCGCTCCGGCTCACCCTCGACGACGGCGATTCACCGGCCGACGCCGTCGACGCGCTCTTCCTGGGGCGTTTCGCGACGGGCGAGCAGCCGTACGCGCACAGTTCCTCGCTGGACCGCGTCAAGTCGGCCGCGACCCTGCTGCCGCCGTCCGCCAGGGTGCTGCGGGCCACCCGCGACGACAACCGCAGCGCCACCCTGGCGGAGGGGGACGGCTGGACGCTGCTCGTCTCGCGCTGGAACCACGGGGCCGATGTCACGGTCACCGCGACCAGCGCCGAGCTGGCCGAGAAGGTGCTCGGGCAGGCGACGGAGGGCGCCCGGGACGAACCGGAGCCGCAGCCCGGAAATGTGCCGATGGGCTTCTGGTACGTGTCACCGCGCCGCGGCCCGCACCGCACCACCCGGCAGATCGCCGCAGGGAGCTGGGACGAGGTCCGCGTCAACTACACGGCCCCGGTGGCCGATGCCATGGACCGGCTGATGAAGGTCACCCCGGACGACATCTCGGGCCGGCTGCTCCTGCTGCACGGCGCTCCTGGCACGGGCAAGACCTCCGCGCTGCGTACCCTCGCCCGGTCCTGGCAGGACTGGTGCCAGGTCGACTGCGTACTGGACCCGGAGCGGCTGTTCAACGATGTCGGCTATCTGATGGACATCGCGATCGGCGAGGACGAGGGCTCGGCGAACGGGCGCTGGCGGCTGCTGCTCCTGGAGGACTGCGACGAGCTGATTCGCGGCGAGGCCAAGCACACGGCGGGCCAGGCACTGTCGCGGCTGCTGAACCTCACGGACGGGCTGCTCGGCCAGGGCCGCAATGTGCTGGTCGGGGTGACGACCAATGAGGACCTGGAACGGCTGCACCCCGCGGTGGTCCGGCCGGGCCGCTGCCTGGCCCGGATCGAGGTGGGCTCGCTGACGCGGAGGGAAGCGGTGTCCTGGCTGGGCACGGAGGAGGGCATCGGCAGGGAGGGCGCGACGCTCGCCGAGCTGTACGCGCTGAAGCGCGGCAGCAGCCCGGCCTCGGTACCGCAGCAGCACACGGGCGCGGGCCTCTACCTCTGACCGCCCTCATCACTCGCCGTACGCCGCCCGCACC
>DATCWZ010000836.1:0-6399 GCA_036566065.1 Streptomyces sp.
GAATCCGGCGGGCATGCCCGCCAGCGCGGGAACCGGGCCGGCCGCGGTGGACTCCCCGGCACGGATGCGTTCCCAGGCCGCCCGGACGCCGATCCCCGCGGCGCTCACCATCCCGACGCCGGTGACGGCGGCGTCGAAACGGGAGGACTCCGCCATCAGACGGTCACTCCCTTCGCCGCGATGACCTCCGCGGCCTGGGAGATCGTGTCGTGCGCGCTGATGTCCTCGTCGTTCACCGGCACGCCGAACTCCTCCTGCGCGGCGAGCGACAGCTCCACCAGGGCCAGTGAGTCCAGTTCGAGGTCGCTGAAGGTCTGCTCCGGGGTGATCTCGTCGGCCTCCAGGCCGAAACCGGCCTGCAGCAGTTTGACCATGCGGTTGTAGACGTCGCTCATGGCTGAAGCTCCTCTGTGTGATGCGTGATTGCCAGGTGTGGTCGCGCTGTTCATACGGTGTGGATCGCCGGCCAGGTGAGGGTGCAGGCTCCCCAGGTCAGCCCGCCGCCGAAGGCGGTCAGCAGCACCCGGTGGCCCGCCCTGAGCGTTCCGTCCCGGTGCGCGTCACCGAGCGCCAGCGGGATGGAGGCGGCCGCGGTATTGCCGACCCGGCCGATATTGACGACGCAGTCCCCGCGCGGGACACCGATCCGGTCGGCGACGGCGTGCAGGATGCGGAGATTCGCCTGGTGGGCCACCACCAGGTCCGGCAGGTCCTCGGGCCACCCGCTCCGTGCCAGGACCCGCCGGGAGGACTCGGTCATCCGTTCGACGGCCTGCCGGAACACGGCCTTGCCGTTCATACGGAAATACGGGTCGGCGTCGGCGTCGTCCCGCGCCAGCGAGAACGGCATCCGGGACCCCCCGGTGCGTACGGTGATCAGATCGCTGCCGGTCCCGTCGCTGCCGAGGCCGAACCGGCCCAGCGCCCCCGGCTCCGTACGATCGCCCGCCCGCAGGACCACCGCCCCCGCCCCGTCGCCGAAGATGGCCCGGCCCGAGCGGTCCGCCGGGTCCAGGATGCGGGTGAAGGTCTCCGCACCGATCACCAGGACCCGTTCCGCGGTTCCGGCGGCGATCAGCCCCGCCGCGTTCGCGAGGCCGTACAGAAACCCGGTGCACACAGCGGCCACATCGAACGCCGGTACCGTGCCCAGGCCGAGCCGCGACGCCACCAGGGGCGCGGTGGCGGGACACGACCGGTCCGGGGTGGTGGTCGCCACGATCACGGCGTCCACGTCCCCGTACCCGGCGGCTGCCGCCGACTTCAGGGCCAGGCCGCCCGCCTCCACCGCGAGATCACTGGTCGCGGTCGCCGGGCCGGCCACATGGCGCTGCCCGATCCCCGTACGGCTGCGGATCCACTCGTCGGAGGTGTCGACGATCCCGGCGAGTTCCTCATTGGTGAGTACGTACGGCGGCACATGGGCCCCGAGTCCGCACAGGACGGCGGCCCTGTTCATGACGCCGCGCCCTCCAGCCGGGCCACCTCGTCGCCGACCTCGTCGAGATAGCGCGCCACCTCCGCGTACGAGGCGACGAGCCCGACCTCCACATAGGGCAGCCCGGAGCGCAGGCAGAACTCCTTGACGATGGGCTGCGCCCTGCGCAGGTTGGTGCGGGGCATCGACGGGAACAGATGGTGCTCGATCTGGTAGTTGAGCCCGCCGTAGAAGAAGTCGCTGAAGCGGCTCGGCCTGAGGTTGCGGGAGGTGACCACCTGGCGTGTCAGCCAGTCCAGGTCCTCCCCCTCGCCGTCGCGCACCGGCAGACCCTTGTGGTTCGGGGCGAACATCAGGCCCATGTAGAAGCCGAAGACCGCCTGGTGCACCACGAGGAAGGCGACCGCCATGCCGGGCGGCAGGACGTAGAACAGCGCGGCCACATACAGGACCAGATGCAGCGTCAGTACGGTCAGCTCGGTCCGCTTGTACTTGGTGAGGGCGCCCCGGCTCGCCGCCACATAGCCGGACAGGTGCAGCCGCAGGCCCTCCATCATGATCAGGACGAAGAACATCCGGGACTGGTGGCGCACCACGAACCGCTGGAAGCGCGTGGTCCGCCTGGTCCGGTGCTCCGGGGTGAAGATGACCTGGCGGCGGGTGATGTCGGGGTCCATGGACAGATGGTTGGGGAAGTTGTGGTGCGCGGTGTGGTGCTTGACCCACCAGCCGAAGCTGACGCCGGTCAGCAGATTGCCGTGCACATAGCCGATGAGATTGCTGGCCCGCCGCGTGCGGACGATCTGGCGGTGTCCCGCGTCGTGCCCGACCAGGTCGGTCTGCCCGAACATCAGGCCGAGATAGACCGCCACGGCGAGCTGCCACCAGGAGTCGCCGAGCAGCGCGAAGGCCGTCCAGCCGGCCGCGAGCAGCAGTGCGTTGAGGGTGATCTTGTACACGTACCAGCCCGGCCGTGTCTCCATCAGACCGGCCTGCCTGACCTGCCGGGTGATCTCGTCAAGCGTCCCGGTGCCTGCCGTACCGGGAGAGCCCGTCCCTCCGACGGTCGTCATACGGCCTCCTCCAGCCCCATGTAGACCAGCCGCTTGCGCTGCATGGCCGCCGCCCACTCGTTCGCGGTGTGCACCCGCTCCTCGACCGTGGTGTCCACCAGCCGGCGGCCCGGCCAGATCTCGTGGTCACCGGCCAGGTCCGCGTGCCGTTCGAGGCCCTCCTGGAAGAGGGTCTCCCGGCGCAGCACCATGTCCGTCGCGGGCAGCCCGTCCCACAGCTTGCGGCCCTCCGTGATCAGTTCGAGGACGCGGTCCTTGTCCTCCGGGTGGCGCAGCAGATGCTCGCGCGCGACCGAACTGCCCACGGTGAGATGGCGGATCTCATCGATGCCCGCACCGCGTTCCACATCGGCGGCGGCCGGGTCGAAGACGCGCCACTTGAGCTCGCTGAGCTCGGCGGCCGGGGCGAGGACACCCTCGACGAGGATGGTCAGCACGACCACCCCGCCGATGAAGTCCCGCTGGTCGCGCAGGACCCGCAGGCCGAGATCCTCCAGCGGTAGGAGAACGGCGTCCCGGTCGGCACCGGCCAGCCTCTCGATGCTGGGCAGCAACTCCTGTTCGCTGACGCCGAGGCTCAGCAGATGGCTGCGGAACACCATGGCGTGCCGCGCCTCGTCCATCAACTGGGTCGTGTAGAACTCCAGCGTCTCCGTGTCGGGCGCCAGCGCCACCATGTAGCCGAGGGCGCGGGTCGCCTTCTCCTCGGCCATCGAGCGGAAGGCCAGCTCCTGGGTCAAAGCCTGGTTCAGCGGGCCCGGGGCGCTGGTCACCGCCAGCGGGCGGACGTTCTCGTCGTGCCCGAGGACCTGCCCGCGCAGCGTGCCCTGCGGCACCGAGCGCAGCCAGTACCGCAGATCACAGGAGGCGGCGGTGAGTTCGAGGGTGCTGGCCCCGTCCACGAGAGAAGGGGCATGCTCCCAGTCGGCTTCCGGGGGAATCGCGGAATCGGTCATTCTCGGCTCCTGGAGTCGTTGTCGTCAGTGGGAAAGCGTTCCTGAAGCGGTACGGGGAAGCGGTGCAGCGCCCCCGCGAAATTGAGCAGCGGCACCATCGCGGTGCCCAGGCGGGCACCGGTCACGCGGGCGAGGACCAGCTCGTGGTCGCCGGCCGGAACGGTCCGCTCCATCCGGCACTCCAGCCAGCCCACGGCCCCGGCGACCAGCGGCACACCGTCGGTGCTCCACCCGTCCCAGACCGCGGGTCCCGGCGCCGCGAGCCCCTCCCCGCGGTCGGGGCGCGCGAAGTGCAGGGCCACCGGCTCCTGGCGGTCCGACAGCGCGTTGACCACGAAGCCCTTGGTGGCGAGCAGGGCGCCGAGCCCGCGGCTGCCCCGGCGCAGGGCCACCGAGACCATGGGCGGTTTCATCGAGGCGAGCGCCACCGTGCTGACGGTGACACCGTGCGCGCGCTCACCCTCTCCGCAGGTCAGGACGCTCACCCCGGTGGCGAACTGGCGGGTCGTCGCGCGGGCCCCGGCCGCCCGGCTCCCCTCGGGCCACACGGCCCCGCGGGTACGTGTGCCGACGGCCGTCATGTCGTCCTCGCGCCGAGCCGCTCGCCGATACGGGCCCGGGGCGCGGGCCCGCCGCCGAACTCCTGGGCGAAGCGCTGGAACGCCGGGTCGGCCACCGGCTCGAAGTCCAGCGCGAACGGCTTGAGGAAGTTGCCGAACAGCGCCCGGTCGCCGAAGAGATGGATCGGCAGGGCGAGCAGCGCCCACTCCGCGCCGAACAGCCAGATCCACAGCAGCGCCACGATGCCCTGCGTGGCCAGACTGTGCATGGTGTTGTACAGCACGTAGTACACCCGGGAGATCCGCTTGGTGCTGCTGACGTGGTAGGCGATCGCGCCGGGGATGTAGCCGACGAGGTCGATGTAGAGGAACAGGCCCACGGCCGGCAGCCAGCGCACATCGGAGAGATGGGCGAAGAAGAAGCCGACGGCGACGGCCAGCCCGACCGCGTACTCCAGCCGGACCAGCCGGTACGTCACCGGTGTGTCGAAGGTGTTCTTGGCGTCCATCAGCCACGTCCCGTCGTGAGTACGTCCCGGCGCATCGACTCCGCACGTTCCCGGGCGATCTCGACGCCCCGTACGAGCGCTTCCTCGCCCAGGACCTCGGCCTGGTCGAACAGGCTGGTCACCACCAGCCCGATGGTTTCTCGGAACACCCGTTCGGCCACCGGGTCGAGGATTCCCGCGAGGCTCGGTATGCCGAAGTCGAACTCGGTGGCGAAGTCGATGAGGCTGTCCTCGCCGTCGCCGCGCACCGTCCACCTGCCGGAGAACTCGGCGAAGTCGCCGTCCAACTGGCGGAACTCGATGCTCAGACCGGCGCGGTCGAAGGTGTCGGACTCGCTCCAGCGCAGAATGCCGTTGCGGAAGTACACCTCCCAGTCGCTGTGCTCGTCGCGGCCGTTCCCGTCGCGGACCGTCACCGAACGGACGACGGGGGAGAGAGCGGGATATCTCGCGAAGTCCTTGATCCGTTCGAACGCCTCGGATGGCTCGACGGCGATGGCGCGGATCGTGACCTGTGCGCTGCGCATGGTCAGGCACCTCCTGAGGTGGGTGCGTGCGGAGAAGGGGTGTAGCGGGCCGCCTGGGCCCGGCAGGCGCTGTCCATCGCCTCGTGCAGGAACTCCAGGTCGTCCTCGTCCAGGACGGCGGGCGGGGTCAGGCGAAGCACCAGATGGGAGTTGAGCGAGTGATTGGCGATGACCCCGTGCTGGGTGAGTTCGATCAGCAGGTCACCGGCGGGTCCCGGCTCGGCGAACTCGACGCCGAGCATCAGCCCGCGGCCGCGGACCTCCCGCACCACGTCGCCGAAGTGCCGGGTGACCACGGAACGCAGGTCGGCGAGCAGCCGCTCTCCCAGGATCCGGGAACGGTCGACGAGCCCGTCCTCCTGGATCGCCTGCAGCGCGCCGCGCGCGGCGGCCATCGCCAGCGGCGCCGCGGAGAAGGTCGAGGTGTGCAGGAAGGGGTCCTGGTCGAAGGCGCTGAAGACCTCCTCGGTCGCCACCACGGCAGACACCGGTACGACTCCGCCGCTGAGGCCCTTGCCCACCAGCAGCACGTCGGGCGTCACACCCTCGGCGTCGGCCCCCCACCACGTACCGAGCCTGCCGAGACCCGTCTGGATCTCGTCGAGTACGAGCAGCGCGCCGAACTCCTCGCACAGCCGGGCCGCCTCGTTCAGATAGCCGGCGGGCGGGATCACCACCCCGGCCTCGCCCTGCACCGGCTCGAGGAACACACAGCCCTCGCCCGGTATCTGTTCGAGTACCGCGCGCAGCGCCGCCGCGTCGCCGTACGGCACATGCCGGGTGAGCGGCAGCAGCGGCCGGAACGGGTCCTGGAACACACTCTTCCCCGTGAGGGTCAGCGCGCCCATCGTCTTGCCGTGATAACCGCCGTCCGTGGCGACCAGATGCCGCTTGCCGCGGGTGCGTGCCAGCTTGATCGCGGCTTCCACCGCCTCGGCGCCCGAGCCCGCGAAATGCACCCGGCTGAGCCCCTTCGGCGCCACCGCGACCAGCGCGTCGGCGGCCAGCGCCGCCTGCGGCTCCAGGAAGATCCGGGTGGACACCGGGTGCGAGTGCAGTTGTGCGGCGACCTCGCGTACGACGGTGGGGTGGCGGGCACCGGTGAGGAAGACGCCGTACCCCCCGCAGTTGAGGAACCTGCGGCCGTCGCTCGTGGTCACCCAGGCGCCCTCGGACGCGGTCTCGACGTGGCCGCCGAACATCTCGCCCAGGACAGCCCTGCCCTTGCTGAGCCGGCTGCGGTACAGCCGTCCGAGAGCGTGCCGGTCCGGTATCCGGGGCGTCGCGGACGCTTGGGACGGGAGCGGTGTGATCGTCATGGCAGCCCCTCTCAGGC
>DATCWZ010000846.1:0-2294 GCA_036566065.1 Streptomyces sp.
GCCTGACTATCCGGCCGCCTGCAGCGCGTCGGCCAGGACCGCCGCGCCCTCCTCCGCCTCGGCGACGGTGAGGGTCAGCGGGGGCGCGATGCGCAGGACGCTGGTGTTGTGCCCGCCGCCCTTGCCGATGAGCAGTCCGCCGGCCCGGGCGGCTTCGAGGACGTCGGCTGCGGCCTGCGGGTTCGCCTCGTCGGTGCCCGGCTTCACCAGCTCGATGCCGATCATGAGGCCCCGGCCGCGTACTTCGCGTACGGACGGTGAACTCGCGCCGACCGCTCTGAGCCGCTCGATGAGCAGACCGCCCACCCGCCGCGCGTTGCCCTGGAGGTCGTTCTCCAGGAGGTACGAGAGGTTGGCGAGCCCGGCCGCGACGGTGACCGGTGAGCCGCCGAAGGTCGAAATGGAGTTGGCGTCCAGGCAGTTCATGACCTCGGCACGGGCGATGACCCCGCCGATGGACATGCCGTTTCCGATGCCCTTGGCGAAGGTGACGATGTCCGGCGGCCCGTTCTCGGCGTGTGCCTGCCAGCCCCAGAAGTTGTCGCCGGTGCGGCCCCAGCCGGTCTGCACCTCATCGGAGATCCACAGGATGCCGTGCCGGTCGAGGACTTCGCGGAACGCCGCGTACAGCCCGTCGGGCGGCGAGGTGAACCCGCCGACACCCTGGATGGGTTCGGCGATCAGCGCGGCGGCCTCCCGGGTGTGCCCGAGCATGTCCTCCAGGTCGGCCACGCACGCCTTGATGAACTGCGCGTCGCCGAGTTCGGCGTACGGTCCGCGGGTGCGGACTCCGCCGTGGACGTACAGCGTCTGCAGGGGCGACAGGCTGGTCGGCGACCATGACTGGTTGCCGGTGATGGACACCGCGGAGAACGACCTGCCGTGGTAGCTGTTGCGCATCGCGAGGATCTGGTTCGACCGGCGGTACGCGGTGGCGAGCAGCAGGGCCGTGTCATTGGCCTCGGTGCCCGATGTGGTGAAGAAGACCCGGGCGTCGGGGATGCCGGAGATGGCGGCGATGCGCTCGGCGAGTTCGACCAGCGGCCGGTTCAGATAGAGCGTCGAGGTGTGGATGATCCGCCCGGCCTGCTCGGCGACCGCCTTGGTCACCTCGGGCAGGGCGTGGGCGGTCATGGTGGTGAGGATGCCGCCGAAGAAGTCGAGATAGCGGTTGCCGTCCGCGTCCCACACATGGCGGCCCTCGCCGTGGGTGAGTTCCAGCGGGTGGCGGTAGTACAGCGCCAGCCAGTCGGGGCTGACGGCCCGATGGCGGTCGTACAGCGTGCTCACGGCTCGACCAGCCCCTCGTACGCGTCCGGGCGGCGGTCGCGGTAGAAGGCCCACTGCTGGCGTACCTGCTCGATCAGGCCGAAGTCGAGGTCACGGACGAGGAGTTCCTCCTCCTTGTCGCCGGCGGGCTCGCCGACGAACTGGCCCCGCGGGTCGACGAAGTAGCTGGTGCCGTAGAAGTCGTTGTCGCCGTACTCCTCCCGTCCGACGCGGTTGATCGCGGCGATGAAGTACTCGTTGGCGACGGCGGACGCGGGCTGTTCCAGCTCCCAGAGGTAGGCGGAGAGCCCGCGCGAGGTGGCCGACGGGTTGTATACCAACTGGGCGCCGTTCAGGCCGAGTTGCCGCCATCCCTCGGGGAAGTGCCGGTCGTAGCAGATATAGACGCCGACCTTGCCCACCGCCGTGTCGAAGACCGGCCAGCCGACGTTGCCGGGCTTGAAGTAGTACTTCTCCCAGAAGCCCTTGACCTGCGGGATGTGGTGCTTGCGGTACTTGCCGAGGTACGAGCCGTCGGCGTCGATCACCGCCGCGGTGTTGTAGTAGAAGCCGGACTGCTCACGCTCGAAGACGGGCACGACCATCACCATGCCGGTCTCACGGGCGAGGTCCCGCATCCGCCGGACGGTCGGGCCGTCCGGCACCGGCTCGGCCCAGCGGTAGTGCTCCGGTTCCTGGACCTGGCAGAAGTAGGGGGCGTTGAACACTTCCTGGAAGCCGATGATCTTCGCGCCCTGCCGGGCGGCCTCACGGGCGTGTTCCTCATGTTTGGCGATCATGGATTCGGTGTCGCCGGTCCAGGTCGCCTGGACGAGTGCGGCGCGTACGACTTGGGACATGAGCTGCTCCTTCGACGCGGCGTCAGAGAGCCTCTACGCGTTTTCTACGCCCGTAGACACGGTGCGTAGGAGGAGAACGTAAGCCCCGTCACACAACGGGGCAAGACCATTGCCGTGAACCGGTGGAGTCGATCATGTTTCGTACCCGAGCGGTCCACACCCTTC
>DATCWZ010000657.1:0-5514 GCA_036566065.1 Streptomyces sp.
TGACCCCACCCTGGTGCGGGACGGCGGGGCCGGGCACGTGCGGGGAGCCCGGCAGGGTCAGACGGTTGCGTCTTCACCGGCCTTCGTGGGGGTGCAGATCCCGTCGCCCTCGTGGGTGGCCAGTGCCGGTCCAAGGGCGAAAAATGGTCAGGGCCATTCCCCGATGACAATGCCCCACCGGTCCGCCCTCTCGACCCCACGGGACTCGGCCTTCACCGGCACCACCAGAACCCGACCTACGGCCCGGCGGTGGCGGAGGCAGCGGTGTAAG
This sequence comes from Streptomyces sp., assembly GCA_036566065.1. Classification (GTDB taxonomy): domain Bacteria; phylum Actinomycetota; class Actinomycetes; order Streptomycetales; family Streptomycetaceae; genus Streptomyces. The sequence continues at coordinate 272 of DATCWZ010000657.1, forward strand.
CAGTTCCCTGGCCATTCCGATGTCGTGCAGCTTCTTGACTAGCATGCGCGTGCTCCTCGCATACAGAAGACTGACAAGGGGCGCGGGTATCCGAATCCTCAGCCGCAAACAGCGAGGCCTTTCCGTGGGTGTGGTGGCGGGCGATTCCGTCACCTCAGCGGACCACACCCGACACGGTCCCGCCACTCGGCTCAGCGGGCGGGTGCCGACAACGCCGGTGGCTCAGCGGCCGAAGCCCTTGCTTCTGCGGGAGAGGGCCGCGTGTCGGACAGGTCACCGGATGTGCCGCAGGGACCAGGACCGGTTCACGCCGTCGACGTACAGGTTCGAACCGGTGATGAAGCCGCTCTGCCCGGAGGCGAGGAAGGTCACGGCAGCAGCACAGTCCTCCTGGCGCCCGAGCGTCACCTGTGCAGCCAGGTGCACCCCCGGGCCGGTGGCCTGCTCCAGGTCGGGAGCGAGCCCCGACAGACCGGGGGGTGTCGGTCTGGCCCAGCCTGATGGTGTTGACCCGGATGCCGCGCCCCTTGAGTTCACTGGCCCAGGTACGGGCGAACGAACGGGTGGCGGCCGCGGTCGCCGCGTACACGCCGAACGCCTCCGCGCCGATGTCACCCGCGCGCGTCCGAACGCCTGGGCCAACACACGTCCCGCGATCGCCCTATGTCTCATCATCGGGATCAACGGGTCGTGCCCGAAGCAACAGAGTCCTCCGCGGGTTCCTGTGGTTCGGCGCCGGACGGAGACACTGACTTTCTGGCTTCGAGTCCGGGGCTGTCTGCGAGCTTCAGCCAGACGACCCCTGCAATGATCACTGCCAACCAGAACGCCCGGGTGAGAGTCAGTGACTCGTCGAAGAACACCGGGCCGAGGACGGCCGCGCCGACTGCACCGATGCCTGCCCAGACGGCGTACCCGATGCCGACGTCGATATTCTTGAGGGAGACACTGAGGCAGAAGAGCGTGAGCAGGAAGAAGACGAAGGCGGAGACGGACCAGCTCAAGACGGTGAAACCTTCGCTGCCTCCGACGCTGAGCGCGTAGCCGACTTCGCATGCTCCAGCCAGCAACAGCACGAACCACGCACCGGCTTTGGCATTGTGTTCTGCAACTGTCGCAGTCATGGGGGATCGGTCCTTTCTGATAGCGAAGTACCACAATTTGACACGTGGTCAGGATGCTTGCCCACTTGAGCGGGCGGGTCGGACGGTGGCTTCACGGGGACGGCGAGCCTGTCGTATCAGGTCGCCATGCCTCGCGCTCGCATGAGGAGCTGGATTCACGACACTGGGTGGTGCGCCTGCGCCTGGACGTTCTGCAGTCCAAGCCGGGTGGGAGGCCGGCCGAGAAGCCGACGGAACCAGAAATCCGGCCCGGTCGCGCTCCGGGAAGGAGTGCGCGCGACTCCGTGCCTCCGGCACACCCTGGTAATCAGGTACGCATGGTGGAGATATGGGCGGTTCGTCACGCTGCTCCGCTGAGTTGCAGTCCTACGACGCCGGCAATGACGATGAGGATGCCGAGAAGCTTCTTCCCATTCAGGCGTTCCCCGAGGAACAGCGCGCCGACAATGACGATCCCGACTCCTGCCACCGAGGTCCAGAGCGCGTATCCGACGCCGACGTCGAAGCTGAGAAGTGCCAAGCTGAGGAAGAAGGTCCCGATCGCGCCGCTGACCAGAGTCGCGACGGTCCACCACAGGGCGGTGAAGCCCTTCGCCTTGCTTGCCGCGAAGGCCACTGCGATCTCGAAGATCACGGCGATTCCCAGGTAGAGCCAGTTCATGATGTCCCTTCAGTCTGTTGGCAAAGCCGACGGCGTATGTACGTTGTCCGCTCCGAGGCGGAGAAAGCGTTTGGGCGGCTCAGAAAAGTACCTTCGGTCCGGAATGCGGGGTGGCTTCCGCGTAGTCGAAGCCCTGCTCCGCGATGCTTCCCCTGTTCACGGCGACGTAGCTCCGCTCGACCCGGTGGTTGCTCCATCGGTCCGCCGAGTTCGGCATCGGCGGACTACCCCCCCTCGAACCCTGTCGATCCGCCGGGCGAAATGTGTCGCGCTCAGTACTCCGTAAGCCCCTGTGGGCTCCCCGGAGCCACTTGCTGGAACTCGCGTCCGCGGGAACGTAGAGGCAAGTATCTGCATGCACATGCAAGTAAGCTACCACGCTCTGGTTCCCCACGAGCGGGAACGGACGTGTGCTGCAAGCGGCCTCGGTCAGCGCAGCGTCCACCGCATCTGCGCCGGGCTCCAGCGCCGGCGACAGCTCAGCGGGCGTCCCCACCGGGGCGTCCGCTCGCAAAGACGACCACATTACGTGTGCCTGCAATTAAATCGGCTACGAGTTCCGTACTCACGATGAGGAAACGGACACGGGAGGAGAATGTGCATGAGCATGTATTCTGCTGGTCGGACATCAACTGGGAGGACGTGGATGTGGCAACTTCATACACCGCGCCCCGGGGCACGTCCGACCAAGCCATCTGGAACCGGGTACTCACGCTGCACACACACGTCGAGCGCGAACTGGCCCTCATGCTGCAACGTCGGCACGGGATCGGCCTCTCGGAGTACCGGTCCCTGGAACACCTGCAGCACTCCGAGAAAAGCGAGCTGCGCATGCAGGACCTGGCCGACAAAGTGGGCCTGGGGCAATCGTCGGTGACGCGCCTGGTCGGACGGCTGGAAGTGGCCGGCTTGGTCCACAAAGACCTGTGTCCGTCGGACAAGCGCGGCGTCTATGCCGTCATCACGGATGAGGGACGGGAGCGCTACCAGGCCGCGCGCGCCACCTATGCCGAGGTGCTGTCGTCTGCGCTCAACACTTTCACCGGTGACCCCGAGTTGGGCCCCATGATTCAGGTCCTGCGCACGACTCATGGCTGAGGTCACGCACGGACCGAATCACGCGGCACGGCCCGGTGGGTCCCAAGCGCCCCGTGAGGTGCCGCATGATGGCGGGCCGTGGTAGGTGCCGACGACCGCGCTGCGCAGTTGCGGCAGCATCTGTCGGATCACGCCCGGGCAGAGCGTGTCGCCGAAGTCCAGCGTGCGGGTTCGTCCGTGGGGCTGTTCGTTGTGTACGTCAGCGAAGAACTTGCGTTCCTGCATGTCCCATGAGCATGGGCACAGTCACTCCGGGTTCACGCCCCGCGACCCCTCTCGGCGCTGCCACTGTCCCCCTCACGACCGGTTCGGCCGGGAGGCGAGCCTGCCGACAAGACAACTGCCGGCATCAGAGAGGGAGATTGTCGGGCAGTACCCGGAACGCGTTGTACCGGCCCAACGGGCGCAGGGCGCGAAAGTTGCGACGGTCGAGGGTGAGAACGGCATCGGTGTCGTAGTCAGCGGCGAGAGCTACATTCACCGCGTCCGCCAGGTCCAGGTCGAGATTACGGTAGCGGGCGCGCACGGACTGGGCGCCCCCCAGGTGCTCCTCCGTGATCTCGGGAACGGCGATGCGTCCGCGACGCATCCACTGCCGGATGTCGTCCACCGCGCTGAGTGCGGCAGCACGGCCGAGTTCGCGAGTGGCGACGTGATCGATCTCCGCGAGCAGCAAGGGTGACATCACCAGCAGCCCCGCAGCCATGATCGCCTCGTTCGACGCCTGGTGTTCGGGGTGGGTGGAGTCGAGCGCCGCAAGAAGTCCGGACGCATCCGCGATGACGATGATCATGCAGCGGTGCCGGTCCCGGTTTCGCGCTGTACGGCATCAGCCACCGTGTCGCGCACCTCACGCTTGGTCGGGGTGTGACCAGGCCCTTCGAAAGTACGCGAGAAGAGGGGCTCGTCCCAGACGCGGTTAGCCATGGCCGCGAGGTGGATGCCCTGGCGGATGATCTCGGCCTCACTGATCCCGCGCCGCTTGGCCGCCTCCTTGATGATGGCCAGGTCTTCCGGATCGGCGTAGACATTGGTTCGCTTCATGGACATGTACCAAGCTTAGCGTATGTACCAGATTGATGTATGTGTGCGCCTTCAGTCGCAGCCACCGATTCCCGGAGCTAACGTGAGTGATGCGGGAGTACCACGGTGCGGTGCACCACGCCGAGCCGAGTCCTCGACACCACAGAAGGTGGGGTCATGACCAAGCAGGTCAGCGGCAGCGTCCCGAAGGAACGTGCGGCACGGGGCCGCGCGGCACGAGCGCGCGTACCGCGTTCCGCTCATGCCAGGTACGAGCCGTCGGCGAAGCGAACGGACCCGGTGGACACCCTTCAGGCGCAGTCGGCGACCCGGGTGCCGGAACTCGTGCCCATCCGGTACGGCCGGATGCTGGAATCACCCTTCCGGTTCTACCGGGGCGCCGCCGCCGTCATGGCCGGTGACCTGGCCCATACCCCAAACTCGGGATTCACCACCCAACTGTGCGGCGACGCACACCTGTTGAACTTCCGGCTGCTCGCTTCGCCCGAACGACAACTGGTGTTCGACATCAACGACTTCGACGAGACGCTGCCCGGCCCGTGGGAGTGGGACGTCAAGAGGCTCGCCGCGAGCCTGGTCATCGCCGGACGGGAGAACGGCTATTCGGACACTGAACGGGCTGCCGTGGTGAGCACCTCCGTGAGGTCGTACCGCGAGGCCATGCGCCACTTCGCCGGCCTGGGCAATCTCGCCGTCTGGTACGCCCACGCGGACATGGAGGCCATGCAGGCGCTGGCGGCCCGCAGACTGGGAGCACGGGGCCGTGAGCGTACCCATCGGGCCATGTCGAAAGCCCGCAGCCGTGACAGTCTCCAGGCCTTCGAGAAACTCACCCGGGTGATCGACGGGCGGCGCAGGATCGCCGCCGACCCGCCGTTGATCGTGCCGCTCCAGGACCTGCTGCCGGACGGGGAACGCGAGTCGATGGAAGCACTGCTGCGCGAGTTGATCGAGCGGTACAGCCACAGCCTGCAGTCCGATCGCCGCCAGTTGCTGGGGCAGTACCGGATCGTCGACATGGCCCGCAAGGTTGTTGGGGTCGGCAGCGTAGGCACCCGCTGCTGGATCATTCTGCTGCTCGGCCGGGACGACGAGGACCCGCTGCTGCTGCAGGCGAAGGAGGCAGACCAGTCTGCTCTGGCTCCGTACATCGGGCCGAGTTCGTACGACAACCAAGGCGAACGGGTCGTCTCCGGGCAACGGCAGATGCAGGCCGCCAGCGACATCTTCCTCGGCTGGGAACGCGTCATCGGCTTGGACGGCCAACAACGCGACTTCTACGTACGCCAGTTGCGGGACTGGAAGGGTATCGCTGA
>DATCWZ010000521.1:0-4294 GCA_036566065.1 Streptomyces sp.
CTGCGACGGTCAAGGTGTCGGGTCCGCCGCTAGCGGCCGTACACGCGCTGTGCGGACTGTGGCGACGACGACCACGGCCCCCGCGAGGCCATCCCCGCCGTACAGGGTCGGTCGGACGGGTTCGAGGGTCGTGGGTGCGTGTACCGGCGGAGCCGGGCCGGTTACTGAGTTTCGCGGCTCAATGTCGCGGGGTGGTGCGAACTGAGCTGCGCAAACAGGCTTTCAGCAGGTGGCATCACTCAGAGATCATTAGCTGCCCGTTGCTGGTCGGGCAGCCTGCGGCGCCGCTGTCCAGCTCTACCTGGCCGGTCGCCGGACCGCACATGAGGCCGAACGTCTACTCAATTCTGATTTGGCCCTGGTCGGAGTTTGCCGCCCAGGGCCGGAACTCATCCACCCGTCGGTGGGGCTGCAGCTTGCAGCGTCGCCGGCGGCGTTGTGCGGGGTGGCCAGCTGCGGGCGTCGCCGATGCCGTACACGAGGGCGAGGATGATGCCCAGCAGCAGGAACGGCGCGGAGAAGAAGCTCCACAGGGCGGCTGGCAAGACAGTCCCGGTTGCCGAGCCGCGTAGGGGGCGGTCCAGGGCGATGACGTCGATCGGGTCGCCGGGCTGCCGGTTGCCGCAGTAGCGGCTGGTCGGGTGCCGACCGCCGTCCCAGGGGTCCGTCCAGGTAATCAGGCAGGTGTCTGTGGCCCCGTGTCCGGTCGTTGCGACGTGGGCGGTGACCGGGCGGCCCAAACCGTAGACGAAAGCGACTGGCAGCAGCAGCGCAGCACCCACCAGGAGGAGGGCGACGGGCTCGCCGCCCAGGAAACGCCAGAGCGGCGACCCTGCCCGAGCTGGAGCATGTGGAGCGCTCTCCTGCACTGCCGGAGCCATGGTGAGCATCGCCAGCAGGGTCCGTGAGTGCGGCGTGGGCACCCAGATCCGGACGGCACCGCCCTCTGGCACAGGTAGATAGTCGACCTCCCGATGCCCCCACATGCCGCCGCTGCCGCCCCACTTCACCTTGCTCACCTGCTGCACGGTGCCGCCGCACGCCAGCCGCAGGGCCTCGCGCCCGTACGGCCGGAATTCCACGACGCCCGCCTGGGGCAGCAGCCGCACGCGTCCGCGGACGAAGCGCCGGGGGTACGGCGGCGCGAAGCCATGCAGCCTGCACCAGATCCGGACCTCGTGCCCCGCGGCGGCTCTCCGCGCCATCCAACGGCCCCAGACCGCCATCGCCAGACCAACGAGCAGCAACCAGCCCAGCGCGAGAAGTGGGCCGCTGCCGGACGGCAGCCACGTGAATTCCATGACGGCATATATACAGCCTGACCTGCTCGTGACGACAGGCGCGGGAACAAGCATGATCGCCGGACCGTGGCTGCCGGAACCCGGCAACGAGGCCTACCCTACGAAGCGGCCCGACGGGAGGTACGGCGCAGCCTCGCCCCACGCTGCCCGCCTTTCGGACACCGCTCACCACCGCTGCAACCTCTCATCGCCGCGCCACTCGCCGGCCGCGGCTGCGCGCGGAGGCGGCGGGCTCCGCTCACTAATGATCTCTGTGTGATGCCACCCGCTGAAAGCCCGTTTACGCAGCTCAGTTCGCATCACTCCGCGACATTGCGCGGCGAAACTCAGTAGTCCGGACGACCGTGGAATCAACCGACCCCCAGCCACTCGAAGGTGCCCGCCGCGTCCGCCACTCGCAACAGGTTGACCCGGTCACCTTGGCGGGGCCGGCCCAGCCGGGGGCGCACGGCGAAGAAGTGCGAGTCGCCCAGTTGCGCCGCCTCACCGGGGTCGAGGGGTCACAGCATCGTCATTTTCTACGATTCTGTTTCCGCCGCCTCGCCGCGACCAATTGTCATTGACCACCGCACCGCTGATGGAGCTTCGACCGAGACGGTTCCTGCCTTCTCCACACCTTGGACACCAATTTGGTTGTACGTGGTGGTCACCTCGCCCTTCAGGCACTCAAGCGGAAACTCCACGCCGACCGACTCCACCTTGACGGAGATCTCGCCCCTGCCTTCGCAGCGTACTGCGACGACCAGGGCGTCTCCCTTCTTCCCTTCGGCGAACTCGATCGCGCCTCCGCCTTTTGTCACCCCCTTTTTGCTACGAGCGTCTCGCCACCGTCGAGTTCGGGCGTCTGGGCCACCGGGGGTTGTGCGAGGCCGGTCGATACGGCCGAAGTCGGCTTGACGGGACGCGGGGACCCCGAGCCTTCCGGCGCCGAATGCGGATTTCCGGCAGTGCAGGCGAGCAGCATCGGCAGCAGGACCGCGGGCACCGAAGCGAGCCCAACGAGGGAGCGATGGCGCATGCTACTTCTTCTCCCAGATAGCCCAGCCGATACGATGCGGCGTGTAGACCGTGCCGTTCTTTTTGGCACCCTTCGTGCAGTTCGTATAGGTGTACTGGCTGTAACCCGCGCTCTTCAGGCGATAGACCCCGTAACTTCCGTAGGTGGTGTACTTCGATGGAGTGTCCACCGAGATCTTGTTGCCGAGTTTGGCAGTGAGCTTCGCGGAGAGATCGACGTGGTACTCGCCTTCGATTTCCACAACCAGCGCCGATCCGCTTACCTTGACACCTGCAGAGGCGGCGATACCCACCTCCCCTGTTACCTCGGAGATGAACTCGGACCTGGCCGTTCGCGACGTGCCGTTGTAGTTGGCCTGAGTGGCTCCTACGCCCTTGTGGTAGTCCTTGTACTTGGCGGTGGATTCCCACCGCCAGTGCGGTTCGCACGGCTGGGCATCCATGCCATCCTTCGGCGGCTTGCCCGTCGGAAACGCATCCGCCGGCGGAGCCGCCTCAACATCACCGACGCCTCCCTCGATGAGGTCCGGCTCCTCGGGCGCAGCGGGCGGAGCCGTCTCGACGGGAGCCTCCGTCGCAGTGGGCCCGGGTCTGCGGCGAAAGCTGGGCTTCCCGTTCCGAGCACCGCAATGGCCATGCCCGGAGCTACCAGGGCAGAGACCATTCTTGAAGTACGCATGAAGAATTCCCCCTTAATCGGCGCGAGTTGGGGTTGGTCGGTCCCTCTCGCGGCCTTGATCCTGCAGCCACCCAGGGCCTCGCACAAGGTTCTCGGAGAAAGCCTGAGGGGAACTTGATGTTCCTCTTCTCCCGACCATTCCAGCGTGGGGTGGTTCAGGTCGCCCCCGGCCTCGACCAGATAGCCCACCTCGCGGCGGAGTCCTGCGCCGTCCCCCCTGTCCGGGTGGAGCTCCCGAAGAATCCGCCGGACGCGGCGAGGGTGCCGGCCGGTCCCAGGTGGCCGGGAAGAGGCGTCCATGAGGGCTTCGCGTCTGGGCGGAAGTTCCGCCTTCGCCACTGACGATGACAGCGCTCGCGCCCCAGGTCTCCCCTGGAGCGGGAATGGGTGTCTCGACGTCGCGGTCCACGGTGAGCGCCTGCTGACTGGCGGGCATGACGGCCCGCGTAGCCGGGCACCGTACGGGCTGTAAGACATGAAATCTGTAGATTGGATTAGACAAGAAGCTGGTTTACGAACACGATGAGCTCGCAAGACTGCGGCTGTACGGGGGGCACCTGCTCGTGGCGCGAAATCGCCCTCCGATTTGGTCGCTTCGTCCCCGTCAGGAACTGGAGAGACTCCGCCATGAGCTTCGGCGAACCCAACAACCCCTACAGCAAGCAGCCTCAGCAGCCCCCGCAGGGTCAGCCCGGCTACCCGCAGCAGCCCCAGCAGCCGGGGGTGCCGCCGCAGTACGGGTATCCGCAGCAGCCCGTACAGGGTCAGCCCGGTCAGTACGGCTACCCGCAGCAGGCGCCGCAGGGCATGCCTCCGCAGGGCGGCGTGCCTCCGCAGTACGGGTATCCGCAGCAGCAGTACGGGGCGTACCCGCCGGCCGGGATGCCGGGTGCGGGGCTGCCGCCGCTGGCCAACTGGGGGCAGCGCGTCGGCGCGTACCTGCTCGACCTACTGATCATCGCCGGCCCGATGTACGCCCTCGACTTCATCGTCCTGGCCAGCAGCGGTAGCAGTGACGCACCGCCCTCCGGGCTCACGGTTCTCAGCCTGATCGGCCTGCTCTACACCATCGGCATGGCCATATACCAGATCTACCTGGAGGGCAAGACCGGTCAGACGATCGGCAAGAAGGTCCTCGGTATCAGCCTGCACCGGGAAGCGGACGGCAGCACGCTCGGTTTCGGCATGGCGTTCGTGCGCAAGCTCGCCCACTTCCTGGACAGCATCGCCTGCTACATCGGCTGGCTGTGGCCGCTGTGGGACAACAAGAACCAGACCTTCGCGGACAAGGTGTGCA
>DATCWZ010000164.1:0-2591 GCA_036566065.1 Streptomyces sp.
GGCCTGCGCCCACTCGCCCTCGCCGAGCGAGCGTTCGTCGGACAGGATGGTGAGCACCGCGCGCGCGGAGGTCCGCAGGGCGTCCGTACGGCCCGGCGGGTCCGTCTTCTCTATGTGTACGACCAGCGGCAGCACGAACTGGGGCGCGTCGTCCCGCGCCGTCGGCTCCGTACGGAACGGGCTGTCCTCCGGAAGCGGCGCGGAAGGGGAAGGGGATACGGGGAGGTCGTCGCTGCTCACCCTCACAGTCTGCCAGGCGGCCGGAATGCGTCCTGGCGGAACGCGGGGCTCCGGGCGAAGATGCACGGCATGAAGAGCGATCTCTTTTCCAGTGAGCACCTGGCCGAGCAGGCCACGGCCCCGGGCATGTCCCTGCAGAACGCCAAGTCCGTCAAGTACGCCGTGAACGGGGAGATGCTGGCACGCCAGGGGTCGATGATCGCCTTCCGCGGCAGTCTCCAGTTCGAGCGCAAGGGCCAGGGCATCGGCGGGATGCTGAAGCGCGCTGTCACCGGTGAGGGGCTGCCCCTGATGACGGTCCGCGGCCAGGGCGAGGCATGGTTCGCGCACGAGGCGGCCAACTGCTTCATCGTGGAAATGGAACAGGGCGACGTCCTCACCGTCAACGGCCGCAACGTCCTCTGCTTCGACGCCACACTCGCGTACGAGATCAAAACAGTGAAGGGCGCTGGAATCGCCGGTGGCGGCCTGTTCAACAGCGTCTTCAGCGGATACGGGAAGCTCGGCCTGATGTGCGAGGGCAACCCGATCGTCATACCCGTCACCTCGCAGCAGCCGGTGTACGTCGATACGGACGCGGTCGTCGGCTGGAGTGAGCAGCTCGCCACCTCGTTGCACCGCTCGCAGAGCTTCGGCTCGATGGTGCGCGGCGGGTCGGGCGAGGTCGTCCAGCTCAAACTCCAGGGCGAGGGGTTCGTGATCGTGCGGCCCAGCGAGGTGAAGACGGAGAGGGCGTCGGCGAACTGAGCGGGATAGGTACGCTCGCAGGCATGGAACACGACTACTGCGAGCCGCCCGCCCGGATGACGCCCGTGCCGGTGGACGCCGGGCCGCCGTACGCCGAGTGCGTGCTGTGCCGGGAGCCGACCGAATATCCGGCATCGGTGAAGGGCAGCACCCTGTGCCCGGTCTGCGAATGGCAGGAAGCGGGCCGCACGGCCTGCTCGGGCTGAGAGGCCCGTACGAGCGGCCGGTCCGCGCGCTCAGCCCGGCATCAACTCGGAGACCTTGACGAACCGGTACCCCCGCTTCCGCAGCTCTGGCACCACCCGCGCCACGGCCTCGTCGGTGACCGGGGCCGCGCTGCGTGTGCAGTGCATGACGACGAGCGAACCGGGCCGTACCCCATCGAGCACCTGCTCGGCCACCGCGTCCGCGTCCGTCGCGAACGCGTCACCGCTGACCACGTCCCACTGCACAGCCGTCACATGTTCGGAGGCCAGGGCGCGCAGCGAGGCGTTGTCGTAGCAGCCGCCGGGGAAGCGGAAGTACGGCACGACATTGCGGGCACCGGTTTTACGGATGGCGGCGGACGCCTTCTCCACCTCGCCCCGCATATCGGTCCTGGCGACGGTCGGCAGTCCGTAGCAGGGCGATGCGAAGGCGTGGTGGCTGTACGAGTGGTTGGCGACCTCGAACATCGGGTCGGTGCCGATGGACCTGGCCTGCGCGGGATACTCCTGCGCCCACCGGCCGGTCATGAAGATGGTCGAAGGCACCTTCAGCCGCCGCAGCAGGGCGATCAGTTCCGGGTTGTCGAAATGCTCGCCCGCCGCCGCGCGGGCCCCCTGATCCGCCATCATGTCCGCGTCGAAGGTCAGCGCCACGACCTTGTCCGCGGACCGGGGACCGCCTGCCGGGCGGCGGGTGAAGACCGGGGTCAGGCCCGCCGGGCCGGGGGCCATGGTTGGTGGCTTTTTCCGGGTCGGTTCCGGCTTCGGCTTCGGTGCGGGCTTGGCTGCCGGTGATGCCTTCGGCGTCGCCCGTACGTTTGTCGGCGGGGCCGCCGGGTCACCGCAGCCCGTGAGCAGCAGCGGGGCCAGCACACTCAGTGCCGCCAGCGCGGTCATCGTACGAACGGATTTGATCACTGATGGACGTTAACTGATCACCCGACGGGACGGCTGACGGCACTCCGGGCAGTGCGCACCCGGAGTGCCGCCGGCAGGACCTCAGGCCCTCAACCCGCTGGTCAGCGCCAGGGGCCCGTCACCGCGAACGTCGTCCCCGGGGTGTAGCAGTTCACGAACATCGTCTCGCCGTCCGGCGCGAACGTGACCCCGGCGAACTCGCCCCACTCCGGCTCATCGGCCGTCCCGATGTTCTGCCGGCCCCGCGCCATCGGATAGACCTCTCCGTGCCGCGTCAGCCCGAACACATGCTGCGCCCCGCCGCCGTCCTCGCACACCATCAGCCCGCCCCCGCTCGCCAGGCAGATGTTGTCGGGGGACTCGCCGGGCATCTGGATGTCGGTGTCCGGGCCGAAGACGACCACCAGCGTGAGCCGTCGCCGCCGCGGGTCGTACCGCCACACCTGGCCGAAGTGATCGGCCGCCGAACCGTCCGAGCTG
>DATCWZ010000159.1:0-11315 GCA_036566065.1 Streptomyces sp.
TGGCCCCCGTGGAGCGCGCGCTGGCGGACGCGGTGGCCCGGATTCCGGACCCGGCCGGGGTGAGCCGGATGCTGACGGAGGCGGTCCGGGACGGGCACTGCGAGCCCGCGGCCGTCGTACGGGAGCTGAGCGCGGCGAAGCTGCTGGACCGGGCCCATGTGGTGGACGCCGTGGACGCGCTGCTGGCGGAGGGGAGGGCGGTGGCGGAGGGCAGGCTGTACGAGATGGTGCGCGGGTACGGGCTGCCGGAGCCGCTGTGGAACGTGGACCTGCGGCTGCCGGGCGGCCCGGTGCTGGGCGGGGTGGACGCGTACTGGCTGGAGGAGGCGGTGGCGGTGGAGCTGGACACCAGGGTGCCCCGCGGGGAGGAGGTCAGGGCCGAGCGGGAGCATCTGGAGCGGCTCGGGATCACCGTCATCCGGGTCGCGCCGGGAGCGCTGCGCGAGGTGATGGGCCGCCAGGCGGTCATCATCCGTACGGCGCTGATGGCTGCGCAGGACCGCGAGCCGGCCGCGTATGTGATGGTGCTGCCCCGGTGAGACGGGGTTTGGCCGCGTTCGTCCCAAGTGACGCATGGGTACCGGTGGCGGATGTACGCCAAGTCTCCACAAATCCCTGTCAGGTACGAAAGGCTGACCGGTCATCGGGTACCGAATTCCGGACTCTCTTTCACATACAGGGATGCTGATGACCAAGGAATCCCCCAACTCCATACCCGGGGCGAGACGCGCGGCCAGGATCGTGACCGTCGCCGCACTGGCGGTCGCGATGGCCGCCACCGGGGCCGCCCCGGTGTTCGCCGCCGACGACCCGGGGACCGCGCCGGTGCAGACCGCACCCGTGAAGCCGGCGGCAACAAGCGGCCAGGGCGACAAGCTCGGCTCGGCGGACGCCGATGTGCTGGCGCAGGCCGAGGCGAAGGGCGAGAAGAACGTCACGATGATGGTCGCCACCGCTCCGGGTGCGACCGAGCAGGTGGCCAGGCAGTTGGACGCCGTCAAGGGGTCCGTGCTGGGGCGTACGTACGACAAGCTCGGCTATGTCCGGGCGACCGTGCCGACGGCGACCGCCGAGCGCACGATCAAGGCGGCGGAGAAGCTGTCGTCGGTGCACGGCATCGATCTCAAGCAGGAGATCATGCTGGACGACCCGACTCCCGCGGCCGACAGTGCGGCGGAGGCGAAGCGGGCGAAGGCCACGGGGAGTTATCCGGGGCCCAGCAGCAGGACGCCTGCGGCGAACCCGTACAACCCGTCGTTCGAGACGGGCGCGGTCGACTTCGTCAGGCAGCATCCGAAGGCGGACGGCCGAGGTATCACGATCGGCATCCTGGACTCGGGCGTTGACCTGGGTCATCCGGCGCTGCGCAGGACCACGACCGGCGAGCGCAAGATCGTCGACTGGGTGACGGCCACCGACCCGGTCAGCGACGGGGACGGCACGTGGCTGCGGATGTCGCAGAGCGTGTCGGGCCCGACGTTCACGGCCGGCGGGACGACGTATTCGGCACCGGACGGCACGTACGGGTTCAGTGTGTTCAAGGAGGCCGCCACCAAGGGCGGCGACATGGCGGGCGACCTGAACCGGGACGGTGACACGACCGACACCTGGGGTGTGCTGTACGACCCGGTCGCCGGCACCGTACGGGTGGACCTGAACAGCGACGCGGACTTCGGTGACGACGCGGCGCTGAAGCCGTACAAGGACAAGCACCAGGTCGGCTACTTCGGTACGGACGACCCGCGCACCGAGGTCGTCGAGCGCATTCCGTTCGTGGTGGAGACGCGCAAGGACGTCGTGTACGACGGGGCCGGTGACAAGGCCGACTATGTGAACATCGGTGTCATCGAGAGCGAGCACGGCACGCACGTCGCGGGCATCACCGCGGCCAACGGCCTGTTCGGCGGCAGGATGAACGGCGCGGCGCCCGGCGCCAAGATCGTGTCGTCGCGGGCCTGCACCTGGTCCGGTGGCTGCACCAACATCGCGCTGACCGAGGGCATGATCGACCTCGTCGTGAACCGCGGTGTAGACATCGTCAATATGTCGATCGGCGGGCTGCCGCCGCTGAACGACGGCAACAACGCACGCGCCGAGCTGTACAAGCGGCTCATCGACACGTATGGCGTGCAGCTTGTCATCTCGGCCGGGAACGAGGGCCCGGGGGTCAACACCATCGGGGACCCGGGGCTCGCGGACCATGTCATCTCGGTGGGCGCGTCCATCTCGAAGGAGACCTGGGCGGCCAACTACGGCTCGCACGTCACCAAGAAGTACGACATGCTGCCGTTCTCCTCGCGCGGCCCGCGTGAGGACGGCGGTTTCGCGCCGATCCTGACGGCGCCGGGTGCGGCGATCAACACCACGCAGACGTGGCTGCCCGGCTCACCGGTGAAGGAGGCGGGCTACAGCCTGCCGGCCGGTTACTCGATGCTGCAGGGCACCTCGATGTCCTCGCCGCAGGCCACGGGCGCGACCGCGCTGCTGCTGTCGGCTGCGAAGCAGAAGCACTTCGAGCTGGCCCCGGCCGATCTGCGGACCGCGCTGACCAGCACCGCCACGCACATCAAGGGAGTGCCCGCGCACGCGCAGGGTGCCGGTCTGATCAATATCGTCGGAGCCTGGAAGCAGATCGTGAAGCAGGGCGCTCCGGCGCACGAGTACACGGTGAAGGCCCCGGTCGACACGGCGATCGACTTCGCGCTGAAGACCCCGGGCTTCGGGACCGGTCTGTACGACCGTGAGGGCGGCCTGAAGGCCGGGCAGTCGAAGTCGTACGACGTGACCATCACCCGGACCACGGGTCCGGACCGCGCGGTGAAGCACCGGCTGACCTGGAAGGACAATGACGGCACGTTCCGGCTCGCCGGTCATGGCAGCGTCTCGCTGCCGCTCGGCAAGGCGGTGACGGTGAAGGTCGTGGCCAGGCCCGGCAGCGCCGGTGTGCACAGCGCGATCCTCCAGGTGGACGACCGGAGGACGTCCGGGGTGGACCAGCAGATCATGACGACGGTCGTGGTCGCCAAGGACCTGGCGGGGCCGGGGTACGCGTACACGACGTCCGGCTCGGTGCAGCGCAACAGCACCACGTCGTACTTCGTCAACGTGCCGGAGGGCGCGCGGACCCTTGAGGTCGCGATGAGCGCACTGCGCTCGGGCAGCCAGACGCGGTTCATCTCCATCCACCCGTACGGAGTGCCGGTGGAGGACAGCTCCACGATCTTCTGCTACCCGAACTACGACAATCCGGCGAACACCTGCCGCCCGGACACGCGGTCCTACCAGAACCCGCAGCCCGGCGTGTGGGAGGTCGAGGTGGAGGCGCGCCGTACGTCGCCACTGCTGGACAACCCGTACAAGCTGAATGTCTCACTGCTCGGGGTGTCGTTCGACCCGGCGGTGCAGACGATCCCGGAGGCGACGATCGGTACTCCGGCCGCGGTGAACTGGACGGTCACCAACAACGCGGGCGACCTGGAGGGCACGCTGAAGGGCGGCTCGCTGGGCTCGGCGGCGGTGGAGCGTCCTTCGATCTCGACGGGCGGGCAGTACACGAAGACGGTCACCATCGGTGAGGGTGTCGAGAAGCTGGACGTGGCCATCGGCGGCACGACGGACGCCAACGCCGACATCGACCTGTACGTCTTCCGGGGTGCCGCGCAGGTGGGCGCCTCCACGACGGCGGGCGCGGAGGAGTCGGTCAGCCTGGTCAAGCCCGCGGCCGGTACGTACACAGTCGTCGTCGACGGTTACTCGGTTCCGGCCGGGACCACCGATTTCGACTACCGCGACGTGTACTACTCGCCGTCGCTCGGCACGATCGGTGTGGACGAGTCGAAGGCCGTGAACCTGGCCGCCGGCGCGTCCACCCAGGTCGGCGCCGAGGTCGTGGTCGCCGGTGCGGCACCGGAGGGCCGGCAGTTCTTCGGCGAGGTGCAGTTGGTGAACACCCGCGGCACCGCGGCGGGAACCGGCAGCGTCGTGATCGCGAAGGTCGCGCCGTAGTCACGGTGGCGGTGTGATCCGTACGACACCGTACGGACCGGTACGGCGGTGGGGCGGGCGCTCGTGGAGCCCCCGTCCCACCGCTCTGTCCACGTCCCGGACAATGGACTGGACAGACGCGCCGTGGACAGAAGCATCATGGTGTGACAATCGTGCCCGCTTGTACGTGTGAGGGAGTCCCCGTGAAGGTCGGAATCGTCGGCGCCACCGGTCAGGTCGGCACAGTCATGCGCAGGATCCTGGCCGAGCGGAAGTTCCCCGTGTCCGAGCTGCGTCTCTTCGCCTCCGCGCGTTCGGCGGGCACCACGCTCACGTACGAGGGCAAGGACATCACCGTCGAGGACGCGTCGACGGCCGACTACACCGGTCTGGACATCGTGCTGTTCTCGGCGGGCGGCGGTACGTCCAGGGCGCTGGCCGAGAAGGTCGCGGGGCAGGGCGCGGTCGTGATCGACAACTCGTCGGCCTGGCGCAGGGACCCCGACGTGCCGCTGGTGGTGTCGGAGGTGAACCCGCACGCGCTGAAGGACCGGCCCAAGGGCATCATCGCCAACCCGAACTGCACGACGATGGCCGCCATGCCCGTGCTGCGGCCGCTGCACGCCGAGGCGGGCCTGGAGGCGCTGACCGTCGCCACGTACCAGGCGGTGTCGGGGTCCGGTCTGGCCGGTGTCTCCGAGCTGCACGGCCAGGCGTTGAAGGTCGTCGCCGACGCGGACAGGCTGACGCACGACGGCTCGGCCGTCGACTTCCCCGAGCCGGGTGTCTACAAGCGTCCGATCGCCTTCAATGTGCTGCCGCTGGCCGGTTCGATCGTGGACGACGGTTCGTTCGAGACGGACGAGGAGCAGAAGCTCCGCAACGAATCCCGCAAGATCCTGGAGATCCCCGACCTCAAGGTGTCCGGCACGTGTGTGCGGGTGCCGGTGTTCTCGGGGCACTCGCTGCAGATCAACGCCCGGTTCGCCCGGCCGATCGGGGTCGAGCGGGCGTACGAGCTGCTGAAGGACGCCCCCGGGGTCGAGGTCTCCGAGATCCCGACGCCGCTGCAGGCGGCGGGGCGGGACGCGTCGTTCGTGGGCCGGATCCGGGTGGACGAGACCGTCGAGCACGGGCTGGCGCTGTTCGTGTCCAACGACAACCTGCGCAAGGGCGCGGCACTGAACGCGGTACAGCTCGCGGAGCTGGTGGCCGCCGAGCTCCAGGGCTGAGCCCCGGAGACTCGTGGGAGGCCGCCCCGGTCGCTCAGGGGCGGCGCACCTCGAAGTGGAGGCAGCCGTACTCCACGGCCCTGACGTGTACCAGGGCCACCTCCGGGTCAGCGAACGCTTGTGCGAAGGCTTCGTCGAAGCCCCGCTCCTCGTCGGCGGGGATCTCCAGCAGCCGCCCACCGACGATGCGTCCTTCGGCGTTGTAGCGGCGTACGGTGCGCAGCGCGCCCGCCCGCGAGAAGGGATAGCCGCCCACGCCCTGCGAGGGGCCCTCGCAGGGCGTGGCGTGGATGAAGACCGGCCCCTGTTCGTCGTACGCCCCCGGCCGGGCGCCAATCGCCGCGGCCCACCGCCGCAGCGGGGCGTACGAGACGAGGGCGATCCTCTCCCCGGGCTCGGCGCCCCGCAGACAGCAGCGCAGCGGGTCGCCGGCCTCAGTGGCGGTGTACGGGACGCAGGGGCGGCCCGCGTCGTCGCGCTCGCGCAGTTCCTTCAGGGCGGTGGGGTCGATGGGGCGTGCGTCGTATGTGGTCATGGCCGAATGCTGGCCCGGATCGTTTCACGAGTCCGGCGGGAATCGGACATCGCGCTGCGCGTGCCCACAGGGCGTGTCACAGGGCGAGGTGCCGTCGCAGAGCAGTGTCGATCTCGGCTAGGCGTCGGCGCGGAACGGCGCCGATCCGCCGCAGCAACCGCTCCTCTGCCACTGCGCGCACCTGCTCGCACTGGGCCTTGGAGTCCTTCGGCAGACCGGACTCGTCCCCGGAGAGCAGCACCTGGAAGGGGTAGATCCGGGAAATGTTCGCGGTCAGGGGCACGACCGTGACCACTCCGCGCCCAGCCCGTGCTACGGCGGCGTTCGCACCGTCGTTCGAGACGATCACTGACGGGCGGGCCTTGTTGGCCTCGCTGCCCCGCACGGGCTCGTAGTTGACCAGGTAGATGTCACCGCGCTTCATCGGTCAGCCCGTCCCCGGATAGCCCGTCCCAGAACGCGGCGTCCTCACTCGCGTCCCATTCCGCGAAAGCCGCTTCGTAGTCCGCCTCCAGGCAGGACGCGCGCAGCAACTCGATGGCCGCCTGTATCACCGCCGACCGGGAATCCGTATCGGTCCTGGCGGCGTACTCGTCCACGAAGGTGACGTCCTCCTGCGGCAAGCTCACACTGATCTTCATACCTGGAATGCTACCAAGGGTGGGCATCGATGGCTACCGCTGCTTACTCCCGCGCACTGCCCAGAAACGGGCATCGCGCCGCATGCGTCCCGCGTGGAAGGATGACGCGAAACGTCGCATAACAAGGAGATGACCGCGTGCCTGGCACGAATCTGACCCGCGAAGAGGCACAGGAGCGGGCGCGGCTGCTGACCGTGGACGCGTACGAGATCGATCTCGACCTCTCCGGGGCGCAGGAGGGCGGGACCTACCGGTCCGTCACCACCGTGCGCTTCGACTCCGCCGAAGCCGGTGCGGAGACCTTCATCGACCTCATCGCCCCGGCCGTGCACGATGTCGTACTCAACGGCAAGGCGCTGGATGTCGCCGCCGTCTTCCGCGATTCACGGATCGCGCTGCCCCGTCTGAAGAAGGGCGCCAACGAGCTGAAGGTCGTCGCCGACTGCTCGTACACCAACACCGGTGAGGGCCTCCACCGGTTCGTCGACCCGGTTGACGAACAGGCTTACCTCTACACCCAGTTCGAGGTCCCGGACGCCCGTCGCGTGTTCGCGAACTTCGAGCAGCCCAACCTGAAGGCCACCTTCCGGTTCACCGTGAAGGCGCCCGAGGGCTGGACGGTGATCTCGAACTCGCCGTCGCCGGAGCCGAAGGACAACGTCTGGTCCTTCGAGCCGACGCCTCGCATCTCCACGTACATCACGGCCCTGATCGCCGGTCCGTACCACTCGGTGCACAGCAGTTATGAGAAGGACGGCCAGTCCGTGCCGCTCGGCATCTACTGCCGTCCCTCACTCGCCGAATACCTCGACGCCGACGCGATCTTCGAGGTCACCCGGCAGGGCTTCGAGTGGTTCCAGGAGAAGTTCGATTACACGTACCCGTTCGCCAAATACGACCAGTTGTTCGTACCGGAGTTCAACGCGGGCGCGATGGAGAACGCGGGCGCGGTGACGATCCGCGACCAGTACGTGTTCCGTTCGAAGGTGACGGACGCCGCGTACGAGGTTCGGGCAGCCACCATCCTGCACGAGCTGGCCCATATGTGGTTCGGCGACCTCGTCACCATGGAGTGGTGGAACGACCTCTGGCTGAACGAGTCGTTCGCCACGTACGCCGAGGCCGCCTGTCAGGCGTACGCGGAGGGGTCGAAGTGGCCGCATTCCTGGACCACGTTCGCCAACTCCATGAAGACCTGGGCCTACCGCCAGGACCAGCTTCCGTCCACGCACCCGATCATGGCGGACATCAGCGACCTCGACGACGTCCTGGTGAACTTCGACGGGATCACGTACGCCAAGGGCGCGTCCGTCCTCAAGCAGCTCGTCGCGTATGTCGGCATGGACGAGTTCTTCAAGGGCGTCCAGGCGTACTTCAAGGCGCACGCGTACGGGAACACGCGCCTGTCGGACCTGCTGGGCGCGCTGGAGAAGACCTCGGGCCGTGATCTGAAGGCATGGTCGAAGGCGTGGCTGGAGACGGCCGGGATCAACATCCTGCGCCCGGAGATCGAGACGGACGCCGACGGCCGTATCTCGTCGTTCACCGTGCTCCAGGAGGCCCCGGCGCTGCCCGCCGGAGCCAAGGGCGAGGCGACGCTGCGGCCGCACCGGATCGCGGTCGGCTGCTACGACCTCGACGAGGCGGGGAAGCTGGTCCGTACGAACCGTATTGAGCTGGATGTCGTGGGTGAGCGCACGACCGTGCCCTTCCCGGCCGGCACGGCCCGTCCTGCGGTTCTCCTGCTCAACGACGACGACCTCTCGTACGCGAAGGTCCGGCTCGACGAGGACTCGCTGCGGGTCGTCACCGAACACCTGGGCGACTTCACCGAGTCCCTGCCGCGCGCCCTGTGCTGGGCCTCGGCCTGGGACATGACGCGTGATGGCGAACTTGCGGCGCGCGACTACCTCACGCTGGTCCTGTCCGGGATCGGCAAGGAGTCGGACATCGGCGTCGTCCAGTCGCTGCACCGCCAGGTGAAGCTGGCGCTGGACCTGTACACCGCGCCCGAGTGGCGCGAGACCGGTCTGTCGCAGTGGACCGATGCGACGCTGGCGCATCTGCGGGCGGCCGAGCCGGGCAGCGACCACCAGCTCGCCTGGGCCCGCGCGTTCGCGGCGACGGCCCGCACCCCGCTCCAGTTGGACCTGCTGCAGGCGCTGCTCGACGGCACGGAGACCATTGAGGGCCTGGCCGTCGACACGGAGCTGCGCTGGGCGTTCGTGCAGCGGCTGGCGGCGACCGGTCTGCTGGACGAGGAGGAGATCGCCGCCGAGTACGAGCGCGACAGGACGGCGGCGGGCGAGCGCCACGCGGCGTCCGCGCGGGCGGCGCAGCCGAGCGCCGCGGCGAAGGCCGAGGCGTGGGCGTCGGTCGTCGAGTCCGACAAGCTGCCGAACTCGCTCCAGGAGGCGGTGATCGGCGGCTTCGTGCAGAGCGACCAGCGCGAGCTGCTCGCCCCGTACACGGAGAAGTACTTCGCGGCGGTCAAGGATGTCTGGGACTCGCGCAGTCACGAAATGGCCCAGCAGATCGCGATCGGCCTGTACCCGGCGTTCCAGGTCTCCCCCGGCACGCTGGAGGCGACGGACGCGTGGCTGGACTCGGCGGAGCCGAGCGCGGCGCTGCGCCGGGTGATGTCGGAGTCGCGGGCGGGCGTGGAGCGCGCGCTCAAGGCCCAGGCGGTTGACGCGGCGGCGGCCAACGCGTAACGACATGCGGGAGGGGCGCCCCGGCAGGGGCGCCCCTTTGCCCGGTCACCCGGCGGCCGGGGTCCGGACACGCCGGTGCGCCGCGCGGTACCCGTACCGGCGGCGCACTCGGGAAGCGCGGGGGCTAGAGCTGCTTCCTGGACTTGTCCAGGACCGAGACCAGGCCCGCGATCGCGCCGAAGATGGCGAGCGGGGCCAGCACGTACAGCCCGACGGTCTGGATCACGCTCAGGCCCTGGCCGGGGTCGTCACCGTCGTCGCGGATGAGCGCGAGTGCCGGGGACGACATGAGCAGCATCATCAGCGTCGTACCGGCCGCGACGGCGCCGGCGCGCATAGCGTTCTTCTTCACGGTGCAAACGTAGCGAACGCCTACGAGCGACGCGCGCCCGGGGGTGCCGTACGGGACCGCGCGCGGTCCGAATCCGGTCCCAGGACCTCCATCAGCCGGTGCAGCCGGGGGGACACGGCGAGCTCCTCCAGGGTCACCGGGCGACCGTCCGCACCGGCGACGGGCAGGCGCCAGTTGGGATACTGGTCCCAGGTGCCGGGGATGTTCTGCGGGCGGCGGTCGCCGACCGTGTCCGGGAGCCAGATGCCGACCATCCGGGCCGGGGTGCGCAGCAGGAAGCGGTGGACGGCGCGGACGGCGGCCTCCTCGTCGCCGTCGCCCTCGGGGAGCAGGCCCAGCCGGGCGAGGCAGGCCAACCACTCGGCGGTGCCGGCGGCGTCCTCGGCGAGTTCCCGCTCCAGGGGGCGGGTGAGCAGGCCCAGTTGGTCACGCAGGGTCACATGGTCGCCGGTCAGCCGGGCGGCGGTGGAGGGCAGGTCGTGGGTGGTGGCGGTGGCCACGCAGTCCTCGCGCCAGTTCTCCGGGGGCAACGGAAGTCCCGTACCGCCCCAGTCGCGCTCGAACCAGAGCACGGAGGTGCCGAGCACTCCGCGCCGGGCGAGCGCCTCGCGTACACCGGGCTCAACGGTGCCGAGGTCCTCCCCTATGACGACGGCACCGGCGCGGTGCGCCTCCAGGACGAGGACGGCGAGCATCGCCTCGGCGTCCTGGCCGACATAGGTGCCGTGGGTGGGCGGGCTGCCCTCGGGCACCCACCAGAGCCGGAACAGTCCCATCACATGGTCGATGCGCAGGGCGCCCGCGTGGGCGAGCAGGCCGCGCAGAAGGTGACGGAAGGGGGCGTAGCCGGACGCGGCGAGCGCGTCGGGGCGCCAGGGCGGCAGCCCCCAGTCCTGGCCGCGGGCGTTGAACGCGTCCGGGGGCGCGCCGACGGACATGCCGTGCGCGAAGGCGTCCTGCTGGGCCCAGGTGTCGGCGCCGCCGGGGTGCACGCCGACGGCGAGGTCGTGGACGATGCCCACGGCCATCCCGGCGTCCTTCGCGGCGCTCTGGGCGGCGGCGAGCTGGGTGTCGGTCAGCCAGGCCAGCCGGCAGTGGAAGTCGACCCGGCCGAGGAGTTCGGTGCGGGCCCTGGCGCTCTGCGGGGAGCGCGGATCGCGCAGTCCGGCGGGCCAGTGGTGCCAGTCGGGGCCGTGGATCTCGGCGAGCGCGCACCACAGGGCGTGGTCCTCCAGCGGCTGCCCCTGGGCGGCCAGGAAGTCGCAGTAGGCGGCGCGGCGACCCGGGGTGAGCGGGACCTGGTGGATGAGTTCGAGTGCCTGCTTCTTGAGGTCCCAGACGGCGTCCCGGTCGATGAGCGCGCCCTTGTGGAGTACGGCTTCGCGGAGTTCGGCCGCGCGCCGGCCGAGGTCCTCCAGGGCGGCCCGGTCCGGGACGTATCCGTACTCCGGGATGGACTCGACGCGCAGATGCACGGGGTCGGGGAAGCGCCGTGACGAGGGGCGGTAGGGCGAGGGGTCGGTGGGCCTGCCGGGTACGGCGGCGTGCAGCGGGTTGACCTGGACGAACCCGGCGTCGACGGTCCTGCCGGACCAGGCGGCGATGTCGGCGAGATCGCCGAGGTCGCCCATGCCCCAGGAGCGGGCGGAGAGCAGGGAGTAGAGCTGGACGAGGAAGCCGTGGGTGCGGGCGGGCGGCCGGGGCACGCGGGGCGGGGCGACGATGAGCGTGACCGAGGCGGATCCGTGGCCGGATGTACGGACGGTCAGCCGGTGGACGCCGAGCGGCGGCCCGGTCCACCAGGCGGGCGTGACCGAGGGGCCGTCCGTCGCGGGGGCGGTGTCGCCGGGCGTGACC